>NZ_JAFAVV010000340.1 GCF_019242285.1 Bradyrhizobium sp. | reverse complement strand
ATCGCGGTGAAGAATTTCGCCAAGACCCATCCGGAGCTGACCTTCGTCAACGCCGCCTCGGGCGCGCAGGAGACGACTTATGTCGATCCGGCCCCAAATTTCTTCCGCTACAACATGGATGGCGCGCAGTGGCAGGTGGGCCTGGGCAAATACGCCTATGAGAGCAAGGGCTATCGCAAGATCGCGACCATCGGCGAGGACTACTCCTTCGTCTACACCCAGGTGTTCGGGCTGGTTCTCGAATTCTGCGCGGCCGGCGGCCAGGTCACCAACCGACAATGGGTGCCGCTCGGCACCAAGGATTTCGCCTCCGTCATCGCCGCGCTGCCGGATGACGTCGACGCGATCTATCTCGGTCTCGGCGGCGCCGACGCCGTCAACTTCCTCAACCAGTATCAGCAGGCCGGCGGCAAGGCGCACCTGATGGGCGGCTCGATCATGGTGGACCAGACCATCCTGTCGGCGAAGGGCAGCGCCAAGAACGCGCTGCTCGGCACGCTCGCCGCGAGCGGCCAGGCCGATACCTGGGAGGATCCCGGCTGGCAGAAATTCGTGAAGGCCTACCAGGATGCCTTCCCGCCGGAGAAGCGTTTCCCGAGCCCCTCGCTGCTCGCCACCAACTATTACGACGCGACGATGGCGCTGATCCTGGCGCTCCAGGAGGTCAAGGGTGATCTCAGCGACAACCAGTCCAAACTCAAGGCGGCACTGGCCAAGCTCGAGATCGACGCGCCGAACGGCAAGATCAAGCTCGACTCCAACCGCCAGGCGATCGGCACCAACTTCGTCACCGAGGTGGTGGATGACGGCAAGGGTGCGCTGTTCAGCAAGGTCGTGAAGGTCATCCCGAACGTCAACCAGACGCTCGGCTATGACCCGGCCGTATTCGCCAAGATAGGGCTGCCGAGCCGGACGGTGCCGGAGTGTAAGAAGTACTGACCTTTTTTCCCGCCGGCGAGCGGAAGGTGTTGCAGCCGGGGCGTTTTTCCGCCCCGGCGCGTGACCGCTCTTGCATTCTCCCCTGGGATCATGAACGCTGGTCGAAAGACGAAGAAATCATTCCCTGGGGAGGGAGGGCATGAGCAAGGCGCTTGCCGTCTTCCATGGCCGGTTCGGCCGCGCGACCGTCTATCAATTGAACCGGCCCTTCAACGTGCACGCGCATCGCGAAGGGCATCTGATCTTTCACGTCGGCGGAACGCCTGCCTGCATCGACGTCTGCGCCGAGCGCTATCTGCTGGCCGACGATTCCATCGTCGCGGTCAATCCCTGGGAGCCGCACAACTTCCTGCCCAATGACATCGGCGACGGTGCGATCTTCTTCGTGCTCTATGTCAACGCTGAATGGTTCGCGCCGCAGGCGTCGCGTCTCGATGCCGTGCGGTTCGGCCGCAATCATTTCAAGCGAACACCGACGCTCGACCGCCAGATCCGCCGCACCGCCGCGCTGGTCTGCGGCGCGCCCTCGCTTGCGACCCTCGACAGCGAGCTGCGGCAGCTCATCGACGTCTGTTATGAGGAGAGCTGGCAGACCGCGGAAAGCGGGCAAGAGCCGCGCGCCGCCGCTTCCGTCACCGATTTCCGCGTGCGCAAATGCATCAAGCTGATGTCGGAGAGCCCCTGCGCCGAGATCGAGCTCGACTCCATCGCACGCGAAAGCGGGCTGTCGCGGCCCCATTTCTACCGGTTGTTCAGGGTCCAGACCGGTGTGACGCCGCATCTCTATCTCAATACACTGATCATGGAGCGGGCGCTGGATGCGCTGGTCGCGACGGAGTCGCCGATCGCCGACATCGGATTCGATCTCGGCTTCTCCTCGCAGAGCGGTTTCACCCGCTTCTTCGCCGCCAATGTCGGCATGGCGCCGACCGACTATCGCCGCGCTGCAAAAGTCCTGCGTCCCTGATCGGCCGATCGCGAAAAGATACTGTCGATCAAGTGCATCCCTTGCCCCGCGGCTAGGATGCCGCGAACGCGACCTTGAGAAGGGGTCCGATGCGAGGGAGGTGCAATGGCCGGCAGCCGCATGCATCCGGAGTCATGCAGGCATGATCGCACGGTCATGGCCTCGAGGAGGCGGGCGGCGTGACACGGTTCATCGAACGTCATCCGGCCTGGGCGCTGATCATCCTGATCGCGGTCGCGCTTCTTGCATGGCTCGTCTTCGCGGTCTGGCCGCCGGCGCTGGAGGACGCAATCGGACGCAAGAAGATCTTCCTCAACGCGCTCTTCAACGGCGTCACGCTCGGGGGTCTTTATTTCCTGGTCGCCAGCGGCTTCACGCTGATCTTCGGCCTGATGCGCAACGTCAACCTGGCACACGGCTCGCTCTATCTGTTTGGCGGCTATGTCGGCTACGGCATCAGCGCTGCGACCGGCTCCTGGATACTCTCCTTCGTCGTCGCCTTCATCGCGGTCGCGCTGGTCGGCGTGCTGCTGCAAGTCCTGGTTTTCCGCCGCATGGAAGGGCAGGACTTGCGCCAGACCATGGTGACGATCGGGCTATCGATCGTGTTCGCCGACCTGATGCTGTGGGCTGTTGGCGGCGACTTCTACCAGGTCCAGACGCCGTCCTGGCTGGTCGGCCCGATCGAGCTGCCGCTGATGACGGCGGTCAAGTCGTCGGGCGAGGCGGTCTACCTGCAATATCCGCTGGTGAGGCTTGTGATCTTCGCCGCGTCCGTTGTCATCGGCGTGGCGATGTGGCTCGCGCTCAATCGCACCCGGATCGGCATGATGGTGCGGGCCGGAGTCGATGATCGCGACATCCTGGCCGCGACCGGCGTGCGCATCCAGCTCGTCTTCGTGCTGGTCTTCGCGCTCGGCGCGGGGCTGGCCGGCATTGCCGGCGTCGTCGGCGGCACTTTCCAGTCGATCTCGCCGGGCGAGGACACGCGTTTCCTGCTCGCCTCGCTGGTCGTCGTTATCGTCGGCGGCATGGGCTCGATCCCGGGAGCGGCGCTCGGCGCGCTGATCATCGGGCTCGCCGAGCAGCTCGGCTCCGTCTACATCCCGACCTATGCGATCGTGGTGACCTTCCTCATCATGGTGGTGGTGCTGGCGCTGCGGCCGCAGGGCCTGCTGGCGAGGCGCTGACATGTCCTTGATCGAGCGCGCCCATCTCGATGCCGATATAAGGACCGCCGAGCCGCGCCCGGCCTTCGCCGTACTCTCCGTCAACGAGCATCCCGCCGCCTGGATCGTGGCGGTTCTGCTCCTGATCATGCCGCTGATCGCCAACGGCTTCTTCCTGATCGAGATTTTCGGGCAGACGCTGATCCTCGGCATCATCGCGCTGAGCCTGATGTTCCTCGCCGGCTATGGCGGCATGGTCAGCCTGATGCAGCTCACGGTCGCCGGCTTCGCCGGCTACATGGTGGCGGTGTTCGGCGTCAGCGGCAATGCCAATATCAGCCTGGGCTGGCCATGGTGGCTCGCCATGCCTGTGGCGCTGGTGCTCGCGACGCTGTTCGGCACGCTCGGCGGCGCGCTCGCGGTGCGCACCGAGGGCATCTACACCATCATGATCACGCTCGCGATCGGGGCGGCGTTCTTCTACTTCACCAACCAGAACTGGGCGATCTTCAACGGCCACACCGGCATCAACACCGTCGCGACGCCGCACTTCTGGGGCATCGACTGGCGCGCCGACATTCCATTCTACTATCTGACGCTCGCGATCGCCGCGCTGTGCTATTTCGCGGTGCTCTATCTCTCTCGCGCGCCGTTCGGGCTCGCGCTGCAGGGCGTGCGCGACAACCCGCGCCGGATGGCCGCGCTTGGCTTCAACGTCAACGCCCATCGCGTCGCCGCCTACGCGCTCGCCGCCTTCATCGCCGCGCTCGGCGGCGTGCTCCAGGTCTGGGACTACCATCAGATTTCGCCGGGCTCGGTCGCGGTGGAACGCTGCATCGACATCCTCATCATCGCGGTGGTCGGTGGCATCACAAGGCCGGTCGGGCCGTTCATCGGCGCCTTCATTTTCGTGATGCTGCGTACTTTCGCGCTGGATTTCCTGGTCAAGATCGGGCTCGACGGCAACCGCTTCCGGCTGCTGATCGGCATCGGCTTCCTCGTCATCGTGTTCTGGTCATCCGACGGCGTCGTCGGCCTCTATGAACGCTGGAGGCGCAGCGGCAAGCCGGCGGCGACGCACCCACGCGGTGGGGGCGGCCATGGATAGGGTCGCGGATCGCCTGTCGGCCTTCGGCTCGACTGCCGCTCTCGAGCTGCGCGGCGTGACGCGGATGTTCGGCGCGCTGGCGGCGCTGACCGACGTCACCATCACCGTGCAGCCGGGCGAGCGGCGTGCGGTGCTCGGCTCCAACGGCGCCGGCAAGACCACGCTGTTCAATTGCGTCACCGGCGACTTCCCGCCGTCGTCCGGCACCATCCGATTCTTCGGTGAGGACGTCACCGGCTTCCCGCCGCATGAGCGCATCCGCCGCGGCCTGCGCCGCACCTATCAGATCTCCGCGTTGTTTCCGGGCCTGATGGTGCGTGACAACGTCTATCTCGCGTGCTGCGGCGTGTCGCGCGGACGCTTCTCGCTGCTGCGGCCCCGCGCGAACGACGTGCTGATGCATGCGGCGGAGCGGCTGATCGAAGCCGTGCACCTCTCCGCCGTGAGCGAGCGTCGCGTCTCCGAGCTCGCCCATGGCCAGCAGCGGCAGCTCGAGATCGCGCTGGCGCTCGCCGGCGCGCCGCGCCTCATCCTGTTCGACGAGCCGGCCGCGGGGCTGTCGCCCGCCGAGCGTCGCGAGCTGATCGAGATCTTGACCTCGCTGCCCTCGCATATCGGCTACATCATCATCGAGCACGACATGGACGTGGCGCTGCGCGTCGTCGAGAGCGTGACGATGATGCACAACGGCCGCATCTTCAAGGAAGGCCTGCCGCAGGAGATCGAATCCGATCCCGAAGTGCAGGAGCTTTACCTCGGAGGCGGCCATGAATGAGGTCCGCCGCTCGGCGCCTGCGCTCGAGGTCAGGGGCCTCGACGTGTATTATGGGCATTCGCATGCGCTGCAAGGCGTCGACCTGAGGCTGGAGTCCGGCGTGTTCTCGGTGGTCGGCCGCAACGGCATGGGCAAGACCACGCTGTGCAACACCATCATGGGGCTGCTGCGGGCGAGCAGCGGCTCGGTCCGCGTGCGCGGCGAGGACATCACGCGGATCGGCCCGACGCGGATCGCACAGCTCGGAGTTGGTTACGTGCCGCAGGGCAGGCGGTTGTGGCGCTCGCTCAGCGTGGATGAACATCTGCGGCTTGCCGCAGGCATGCGCCGCGGCGCCTGGAGCATCGAGCGCATCTATGAGACGTTCCCGCGGCTGGCCGAACGCAAGAGCAACGGCGGCGGTCAGCTCTCCGGCGGCGAACAGCAGATGCTGGCGATCGCTCGTGCGCTGCTGACCAACCCGCATCTCTT
>NZ_JAFAVV010000870.1 GCF_019242285.1 Bradyrhizobium sp. | reverse complement strand
GGAAAATTCGTCATCACCGGCGGGGCCAGCCTGATCGGCTCGCATGTCGCGGAGCATTTGCTCGCGCAAGGCGCTCGTGAAGTGGTGCTGTTCGACAACTACTCGCTCGGCAGCCTCGACAATGTGAAGGACATCGTTGGCGATCCGCGCGTGAAGCTCGTTCGTGGCGACATTCTTCGCATCAACGAGCTCTATGATGCGTTCGACGGCACGGACGGCGTGTTCGCCGTGGCCGGCTTCCTGACGCTGCCGCTCAGCCAGAACCCCGGCCTCGGCCTTGCCGTCAATGTCGAGGGCCAGGTCAACATCTTCGAGGCGTGCCGCTATCGCAACGTCAAGCGGGTGGTGTTCTCCTCGTCGGTCGCCACCTATGGCAATCCTGCGCCCGGATTGATCGAGGAAAGCACGCCATCGAATTTCTGGACGTTCGGTCCCGCAGCCGCACTCTATGGCTGCACCAAGGTGCTCGGCGAGCAGCTGTGCAGGCTGTACAGTGCCCGCCACGGCATCGGCGCGATCGCGCTGCGCTACTCCACCGTCTATGGCGAGCGTCAGCACTATCGCGGCGTCAATGCACTCTACATCATGGAGAACTACGACCGCATCATGCGCGGCGAGCGGCCTCAGATCCTGGACGACGGCAACGAGGTGCATGATTACATCCACGTCGCCGACGTGGCGCGCGCGAACGTGATGGCGATGGCCTCCGACGTGACCGCCGAGAGCTTCAACGTGGCGACTGGCGTCGCCACCACCCTCAACCGTATCGTCGAAATCCTGACCGAGATCACCGGCACCGAGCTGAAACCGGAGTATACGACCGCGAGCGGATCGCAGGTGAGGGCCAGCGCGACGCAGCAGCTCGATTTCAGCCGGGCCAAGATCGAGAGGATGCTGGGCTGGACACCGGAAGTCCCGATCGAGGAAGGCATTCGCCGCCTGATCGCCTGGCGCCAGCGTGAGGACGCTGAACGGAACAAGGCTTGAACGGAGCGATCATGCAGACCAGCCGGTTGCGCGCGGTTTTCATGCGGGGCGGCACCTCGAAAGCCGTGATGTTCCGGCAGCAGGACCTGCCTGCCGCGCGAAAAGACTGGGACGCGATCTTTCGCGAAGTCATGGGATCGCCCGACCCGAGCGGCCGCCAGCTCGACGGCATGGGCGGCGGCATCTCGTCGCTGTCCAAGATCTGCGTGATCGGTCCGCCGAGCCACCCCGACGCGGACGTGGACTATACGTTCGCCCAGATCGGGGTGCGCGACAGCTTCGTCGACTATGGCGCGAATTGCGGGAACATGTCCTCGGCGGTCGGGCCGTTCGCGCTGGAGGAAGGCTTGCTGCCGGCGCCGGCCGGCGCGGAAGCGGTGGTGCGCATCCACAACACCAACACGTCCAAGATCATCGTGGCCCGCTTCCCGGTCGAAGATGGAAGACTCGCCGCGACCGGCGAGATCGAGATCGACGGTGTGGCCGGCAAGGCGGCGCCGATCCGGCTGGAATTTCTCGAGCCCGGCGGCGCGCGTACCGGAAAGCTGCTGCCGACGGGCAAGGCGATCGATCAATTCGAGATCGCGGGGCTTGGGACTGTGAAGGCGTCGTGCGTGGATGCGGCCAACCCGGGCGTCTTCGTCGAGGCGCGCGCGGTCGAGAAGGCGGCCGACGAGCTGCCGGACGCACTGGAAGGCGATCCGGTGTTCCTGAAGCGGATGGACGACATCCGCTGCGCCGCGTCGGTCGCCATGGGCATTGCCGCCGACCTCGACGAGGCGCAGCGCATGACCGGCATTCCGAAGGTCGGCATGGTCTGCGGTCCCCGCAACGGACCTACGCTCTCCGGCCGCGATCTGGCCGCCGCCGAGGCTGATATCTGGGTTCGCATGATCTCGGTCGGCCAACCGCATCGCGCGGTGCCGATCACGAGCTCGATCTGTCTTGCCGTCGCTACGCGCATTCCGGGCAGCGTGCCGGCGGGCCTTTGCACATCGGACGGGCCGATCCGGATCGCGCATCCCTCGGGCATCACGCTGGTCGATGCGCGTGTGAATGCGG
>NZ_JAFAVV010000693.1 GCF_019242285.1 Bradyrhizobium sp. | reverse complement strand
TGCGGCGCCCTGCGCAAGATAGGGCAAGGTCGCGTGGACGGCGTCGCCCAGCATCGTCGCGCGCCGAGTGCTCCATTTCGCGATGGGTGGGCGGTAGTACAGAGACCAGCGATAGCACATATCCCGGTCGGCGCCGTCGATGATCGTCTGGATGTCTGCATGCCAACCGTCGAAATCGGCCTTCAGAGTCTCCCACGGATACTTCGCGGTCCAGGATTCCTCGGAGACTTCTTCCGTCTCCACGAGGCCGACGAAATTCAGCAGCGAGCCGCCGCGGAGATAGTAGCAGACGGCATGCCGGCCCGGACCCATCCAGACCGACATGACCTGGCCCATGAGATTCCCGGGCAGGCGCTCGGCCGGGACGATCAATCGCCAGGCGGCATCACCCGTGTAGGACGCGCGGCTCGCGCCGGCGATCTGGGCGCGAACGGCGGATTTGACACCGTCAGCGCCGACCAGGATGTCCGCACTCACGCGCGAGCCGTCGGACAATCCGAGCTGGACGCGATCTTCCGACTCGTCGAAGCCGACGACGCGGCTGTTCAATCGGATCACGTTCGATTTCAGGCTCTTGACCTTGGCAACGAGCAAATTGTGCAGATCGGCGCGATGCAATTGATTGTAAGGCGCTCCGTGCATTGCCTCATGCTCTTCAGCCAGCGGAAATTGCCCGATCACTTCTCCCGTGTCATGGAGGCGGAAAACGTACGCGCCGGGGCGGACCGAAAAGCCGGCAATGGCTTCGCCGAGGCCGAGATCATTCAAGACGTGCATGGCGTTGGCGCTCAATTGAATACCCGCGCCAATTTCGCTCAATTCGGGTGCCTGCTCGTAAAGCTCGACGTCGTGGCCGGCCTTCAGAAGGCAGCAGGCCGCGGTAAGGCCGCCAATTCCGGCGCCGGCAATTGCAATTCTCTTCGCCATCGCCTCAGGCCATGTCTGTTGATCGTTGCGTGTGGAAGAAGCTGCTCCATGCCGCATCAAGGGGCGACGGGAGCGTGTCCCTTGCGCAGATCCTCGCCTCGCGCGATGGCGCCCGTCAGCCAGGCTTGCCCTCTTGCGTAGAGCTCCTCGACTTCGGGTCCCTTCAAGCCCGGCATATCGCGCTTGACGCGATAACCGATCTCTTCCTGCGCATAGGCGAGATGACGATAGCCAACCGGGAATGCGTTGAGCCTATCGGAGTTCAGTTCCAGCTTCGCGGATGGATCAATCGGATCGAGTCGATCCTTCTCATAGATCGGCTGCCGCAGCACGAGCCCCCAGGTGCTCCGACGCTTTTCCAGGAAGTCATAAAAGCGACCGGTGCAGACGACATCGCACGACACGTTGTGCACGGCGGCGCGTTGCGAAATCGTCATCTTGGTTTGCGCAACGGCACGATCGCCAGCCAGATCAATGGATACGCCGCCCAGGAAGTGGAGGATACTGACGCCCTTGTCCCAACCCTCGCTGCTGACGCGAATGAAATCGGCGGCCGGCCCCTGGAACCAGGTCGCATACATCCAGCCGTCGTCATGCCAGACGGTCCGGAAGCGATCCCAGTCGCCGGCATCTCGCCATACTGCCCAGTTCTCGAGGAGATTTCGAATGGTCGAGCGATCGAAGAGGTCTGTTTCATTCATTTGGCGCCGCCTAATGTCCCTCGGGGTGTCAGCTTGACAGAGGTTCCCGATTAGGAAGCATATTCAGAACTCGCTCATCAATCGTCAAGACAACGGCGTCCTCGGAATACGCGCAACTCCGCGACGTGACAGGCCAAACCTGGGGCTGGTTCTGCGCCTGGTGAAGGCCTGAGGCCAAGCTCCAAATCCTCAGTTTGCCGCCTTCGACTATCCAAGCATTCGCTCCTTCACGCCGCCAGGCTCACCGCATCGTCGCGAGCTGCACGGCGAGGGCGCACGCCCGGTCGTATTCGTCGAGATTGATCCATTCGTCGATCGTGTGCACCTCGTTCTGTCCTGCGCCGAAGGTCACGGTCGGAACGCCGTGGCGGACCATCCAGTTCGCGTCGAGGCCGCCATTCGCGGCACGAATGCTCGGTGTTGCGCCGATGCCGGACACCGCTGCGACCGCGCGCTTGACGACCGGCAGGCTCTCCTTCATGCGGAATGGATAGTAATCGGTCTCGGCCTTGAACTTGACGCGGCCGGCCTTGCCGTCGCTGTTCTTGACGCGCGAGGCGGCCTTCTCGAACGCCGCCTTGCAGGCCTTGGTGATCTCCTTGAAGAACGTGCGGTCGTGGCTGCGGCTCTCGCCGCGCACGTGCACATAGTCGGTGACGACATTGGTGGCGTCTCCTGCCGGCCGGCCCTCGCCGCCGGTGACGGGCCCGACATTGCTGGTGCCCTGCCGCTTGCCCTTCACCACCTTGCCGAACCAGCCGCCGGCCTTCAGGTCGGCGAGCGCGAGCCCGAGAATCATGGTCGCGCTGATCCCGCGCTCCGGCGCGACGCCGGCATGCGAGGCGCGGCCGAAAATCTCGACCTGCCAGCGATCCGCGCCGACGGCGCCGATGGTGACGTTGGAGGCGGAGCCGCCGTCGTAGTTGAAGGCCATGACCGGCGAGCCGAGCTCCTCGGTCTTGACGTGGCGTGCACCCCACAGCCCGCTCTCCTCCCGCACGCAGAACAGCAGCGTGATCGGCGGATGATCGGGCTTCTGCGTCGCGAGCTCGGCCGCCAGTGTGACGAGGACGCCGCAGCCGGCTCGGTTGTCGCCGCCGAGCGCGGTCTTGGCTTCGTTGACGATCTTCCGTCCGGAACGCTTTGGCTTCGCGCCGGCGCATAGCGGCACGGTGTCCATATGGGTCATGAACATGATCCGCGGCTGGTTGTGCATCGCGCCGCGGCCAGGCAGGTCGACGATGAGGTTGCCGGTTTCCGTCGGCACAGGAATGCGTGCGTTCGCGTCGTCGAGCCGGATCGCGTCCGCCGGCACGCCGCTTTCCCTGAGCGCCGCGGCGAGTTCGCGCCCGATCGCCGCCTCCTTTCCGGTCACGCCCTCGACGGCGAGAAAGCGCATGAGACGGTCAGTGGCGGCTTGGGCGTCGACGGACATCGCGGATCCTGTTGATGTTTGCTGCCAATGAGCATCCATCGCGGCGTCTTGCTTCATCACCATTGTCCGGCCTCCCGGATGGGCCTTCGCGAGACCCAGCCTTTGTGGCTTCAATCGCAATGCGATGACTTCAATCGCAATATGCTAGGATTGAAATTCGGCACGCGCGGAGTCAAGCGCAACGTCGTCTTCGCGTCGGCTCGATGTGGCGCCGGCCCGGGACATCTCCTAAATGTCAGGCACGGGATCATTTGCTCCGGTGGAACACGCGTTGGCTGCTGCCGATCACGGGAAAATCGCTCTCCTGCTCGCCGCCCATGGCGAGAGGCGACCGGGCGCGGGCAACGAAAATGTGTGGCGGATCGCGCGGGCGGTGTCCGAGTGCGGTCTCGTGTCCGAGGTCGGCGCCGGCTTCATCTCCGGTGTGCCGACGATCAGGGACGCCCTGGAGCGGCTGACCGCACGCAAGGTGATCGTCTATCCGCTGTTTGCCTCCAGCGGCTATTTCACCCGGGACCGCCTGGTGCACCTGCTCGACGCCGCCGATGACGGCACCCGCAAGATCGAGATGCTGGCCCCGCTCGGCCTCGATCCCGGCCTGCCGGATGTGGTGGTGGCCTGCGCCAAACAGGCGGCGCAGGCGCATGATTTCAAGCCCGAGACCTGCACGGTGATTCTATTGGCTCATGGCTCGCGCCGCGATCCGGCCTCGCGCCGGGCCACCGAGCACATGGCGCGCGAGGTCGCGCGCACGCCGGCCTTCCCTGACGTCCGGATCGCGTTCCTGGAGGAACGTCCCTTTCTGGATGAGGCCGCGCGCGAGATTTCAGGTCCCGTCATCGTCCTCGGCCTGTTCTCCGGCGAAGGCATGCACGGCGCGAAGGACGCGCCGAGGTTGACGGCCGGCCTCGGACGCGAGGATGTCGTGTTCGCCGGTGTGATCGGCAGCGCGCCCGGCATCGATGCCGTGGTGGCGCGATCCGTCGCGGCGGCAGTTCAGCGGTGCAGGCACGAATAGGTGCGAACGAGCTCCCGGGCTTCGACCGGAACGACCCGTGCGGCATCGCGGTTCGCCGTCGCGGTCGCGCAGGATAGCCAGAAGTAGTTTCCGGCCGGGTCGATCACGAGCCGGTTCGGCGAGAAGTCCGTTGCGATGACGGACAGATACGGGATGGTCGAGAACCAGGCGAGCGGCGCGAGGCCGGGAGATATCCGCTGCGACGACACGAACCGGGAATCCCCGAGCCGCGGGTCGGAGGCCTGGCCCGTCGCCAGCGCGGCAATCGCCGCACGGTAGCTGGTCCACGCCGCCACGAACTTTTCCGTCTCGACGACGTGAATGACGAGCACGACCAGGAAGGCGCCGCCCCATGCCCGAAGCGTGAGGTCCGACGGCGAGGTGAGTGCATGCTGCAGCTTCGCGAAGCGGGCGAGGACCAGACCGTCGCCGGTCATGGCGGCGAGCGCCGCTGCCGCCCCGAGGATCGGCGTGCCGATCACCAGCGCCGTTCGCAGATAGTAGCGGCTGCTTGCGAGAACGGAATGATCGAAGCGCAGCCAGTAGAATGAGAGGATTGCCAGCAGGATTCCCACGGAATAGAGCGAGGCGCGCGCCGGCGAGACCAGGGAGAGCGCCGCAAGGATGATCCCGTAGGCTGCGAGCGAGGCCAATGACAGGATCACGACTTCGACCTTGAAGATGTCGGGATCGAAGAAATGGAGCGCCGCGCGTCGCAGCACGCCGGCATAATAGTCGTCGGGCGGAAGGACGATTTTCGAGATGAACGCCAGCGCCAGGACGATGATGAAGCTGATGGCCGCACGCACGAAAGCTGCGTCCCGCAGCCCGCGTGGCGCGAGCGTCGCGACGATCGCAGCCAGCAGCACCAGCGCGCCCTCATGCGTGAAGGCGAGCGCGAGCTCGGCGAAGAAAACGAGGGCGGCTCCGGACCAGGTTCGTTTCGCGTAATGGCAGACGGCCAGCACCGGCCAGAACAGCGCGTGCGCCATGCACATCTCGGTCGGAAAGCCGAAGATCAGCGGACAGAGCAGGGCGGTCGAGCCGCAGGCGCCAAGAAAGATGAAGCGGCCGCGCGAGCGATCCGCCGCGAAGGTCAGCAGCAGCCCCACCAGGGGCGCGACATAGAACAGAAATCCGTAAGCGATGATTCCCGTCCATGGCTTGCCGGTGAGGCCGACGATCGTTTCGGCCGGCAACAGGCTGAGCAGAAAGACCGAGCTGCGGCCGGAAATGTTATGCCAGTGGAACGCCCAGACGTCCTGCACCGCGACCGCGTAGGAGAACATCGCGCCGTCGCCATAGAGCTCGAGCTGATGGAGCAGTGCAATGAGGACGAATGCAACCGACCAGCCGAGCCCGCTTCCGATGATCAGAAGCCGCAACGCGCGGGCGTCGAAGCGCATGAGGCGTGACATGCGGCCCAGAGGTTTCACAACGAACCAGAGCCTTCGCAATGAACGAAAGGCTTCACAATGAACCGGCAGTGCCAGCAGCGCAACGCTTCGAGAAACCTTTCTTTCACCGGGCGCTTATAAGAACACCACAAGCCCCAGATCATTCCGGTCGAAATATCGGATGATTTTTGCGGCGGGGTGGCCGATAGTCGCATTGATATCGGATCAAACGAGCAGTTGATTCCCGCCGTGCAGCTCAGCAATTTCCCCACCGCAAAATCGGCGCCCGGCGATCATTGGGACGAGTTCGTCCATCTGTTCCGCAAGGGACAGCAGACGCTTCCGCACCGGTGGGCGGACGTGTTCGGCCCGCTGCGCAACGGCGCCGTCGACGATCTCGTCATCGTCGGCCAGGTCGGCCAGTCGCTGGACGGCCGGGTGGCGACGGCGTCCGGGCATTCCAAATACATCAATTGCCCCGCCGGCATTGCACACCTGCACCGGTTGCGTGCACTGGTCGACATCGTCGTCGTCGGGGTCGGAACGGCCCTGGCTGACGATCCGCAATTGACGGTGAGACAGGTTGCCGGTCCACAGCCGGCGCGTGCCGTCATCGATCCCAAAGGACGTCTGGGAGCGCGTGCCAGGTTGTTCAGGGATGACGGCATGCGCCGTTTCCTGATCACGGCCGAGGATGCGTGCTGCGACCCTCCGCCTGGCGTCGAGGTCATCGCGCTGCCTGCTTACGGGGGAAACATCCCGCCATCGGCGATCGCAATTGCCTTGGCGCGGGTCGGGATGCGCCGGATGCTGATCGAGGGCGGTGCCGATACCGTATCGCGCTTTCTGGCCGCCCGGTGCCTCGATCGGCTGCATGTGACCGTGGCGCCCATCATGCTTGGCACGGGCGGGCCGGGTATCGCCTTGCCGCCGCTCGAGCGCGCGGACCAGGCGCCGCGCATGCCGGTGCGGGTGCACCGGATGGAAGACGACGTGCTGTTCGATTGCGATCTGGCGGCTCAGCGCGTCGAGCTGGGTGAGGCGAAAAAGTCCAGGTGACCGACGCGCATCGATGAAGCGCGGGCGCCGAGGGCGGCCTCGCGCCGCCCGAGCCAGTCGTCGATGTCGGCGCGCGGCAATGTGTCCATCTCGCGCGCGGCGCCGGCCCATCCGGAAAGAAGCGCGGCCTGCATTGGGCGATCGTAGGGACCGATCTCCCAATCGGATCGACCGTGCGCGATCGAATAGCCGAGCGCCTCGAGGCGATCGATCGCCGCGGGCGCGGCCGTCGGGCCGAGCGCCGGCCCAAAACCCTTGTCGATGCGCTGGTGTGTGTTCACGGCTGCGACGATGACGGGATCAAAGGGATCGATCGGGGAGAGCTCGATGCGGCCGTCATAGGTCAGCGCGGCATAGATCGGCAGCGCGCGGCCAGCAGCCTTGCGCAGGAGCTGATGCAGCCACGTCTCGGAGACGAGGTCGAGCAACGCCGATGTCGTGATCAGATCGATCGGGCCCGTGAGCGCCGCGTCAAGCTCGCGGCTCAGATCGAGCCGCATGGCGTCGAGCGTGACGTCA
>NZ_JAFAVV010000682.1 GCF_019242285.1 Bradyrhizobium sp. | reverse complement strand
CGGCCACCCTGCATGACTCGTTGATGGCGCGACTGGATCGGATGTCCACGGTCAAGCAGGTGGCCCAGTTGGCCGCCGTGATCGGCCGCGTCTTCACGCTGGAGCTGTTGGCGGCCGTAGCATCGCACTCCGCGCGCGAGTTGGGCGAGGCGCTGGAAAAGCTGGTCGCGGCCGAGGTGCTCTATCGCGCGGACCGTCCCCCGCAAGTCGTGTACGAGTTCAAGCACGCGCTCTTGCAGGATGTCGCGTACCAGTCGCTGCTGAAATCCTCGCGTCAGCAATATCACCTGCGTCTCGCGCGGGTGCTGGAGGAACGGTTCCCGACGATCGTGCAAGTGCAACCCGAGTTGGTCGCGCATCACTACACCGAGGCCGGCCAGGCGCAAGCCGCGATCACCCACTGGCTGGCGGCAGCGCGACGGGCCACGCAGCGCTCCGCCAATCTCGAGGCCATCGCGCAACTCCGCCGTGGGCTGGCACTGCTCGATGCATTGCCCGACATGGCCGAGCGCCGCCGCCAGGAGCACCAGTTGCGTCTGACGATGATCGCGCCGCTCATCGCGGCCAAGGGCTACGCCTCCGCCGAGATCGAGGAAACCTGCGGCCAGGTGGTTCGCCTCAGCGAGGAGATCGGCGACGTCAGCGCCATCTTTCCGGCCTTGTCGGGTCGACATGCATCTGAGTCTGTCACCGGCCAAATTGACCGGGCCAGGCGCCACGCCGAGGAATTAATGCGTCTGGCGAAGCGATATCCGCACAGCGACGGCGAGGCTTTCGCGGGAAGGATACTCGGAAGCGCGACCCTGCTAAATGGTGATTCCACGTCAGGCCGGGTGCTGCTTGAGGAGACGCTCGGAAAATACGACGCCGACCGGGATCGTTCGTCCGCCTTCGTCTATGGGCACGACCACTTCGCGACCTGCGCGTCCTATCTATGCCTCGCGCTGTGGCATCAGGGCGAGATCGCGCGGGCCGAGGAGTACAAGGAGCGGGCGATCGCACACGCACGATCACTGTCGCATATGAACACGCTGTGCCTGGCACTGGCGTTCACTGGCGGGTACTTCCCTGGTCTGTGTCGCGATGGGGAGGCGGTCGCGCGGGTTGCCGCCGAGATTCTGGCGCTTGCCTCCGAACACAAGCTGCCGCTCTGGTCCGCGGCCGGCACGGTGCTGATGGGGCACGCGCTCGCCGAGCAAGATCGCGACCGCGATGGCGTCGCGCACATGCAGGCGGGCCTGGCCGGGCTGCAAGCGATCAACATCCGCATTTTCAGTCCCCTGTTCCTCGCGTGGCAGGCCGCCGCCCAGCTTCGCTGCGGGCAGATACGCGAGGGCATGGCCGCGATCGACGAGGCGTTCGAGATCGGCAAGGGCGGAGAGCACTGGATGGACGCTGAGCTTCATCGTCTGCGCGGCGAGTTGATCCTGGCATCGTCGGCGGACAGCCCGGAGAAAGCCGAAGAGAGCCTTCGCGCCGCGCTCGGCGTCGCCCAGGCGCAGCGCTCGAAGACCTTGGAACTTCGTGCCGCCATCGGTCTGGCCCGGTTCTATGGCACTTATGCGGCTGGACGAGAGGTGCTTGCGCCGGTCTTGGATTGGTTCGGCGATGATCCGGACATGCGTGACGTGACCGAGGCAAGGCTCCTCCTGCAATCCCTGTCGTGAGCGGCAAGGATCGAGTAAGCCGCCCCTACTCAGCCGCCGCCCCCATCTTCGCCGCCAGCGTCGGCACGGCAAGGGCGCGGCGCGGGGCCAGCCAATGCTGGAGGCGGTCGAGGTAAAGGTAGATCACCGGCGTCGTGTACAGCGTCAGCACCTGCGAGAGGGCCAGGCCGCCGACCATGGCGAAGCCGAGCGGCCGGCGCAACTCCGAGCCCGCGCCGTGCCCGAGCATCAAGGGCAGGCCCGAGAGCATCGCCGCCATCGTGGTCATCAGGATCGGCCGGAAGCGCAGCAGGCAGGCCGTGCGGATCGCCTCCAGCGGCGACAGCCCGTCGCGGCGCTCGGCGGTGATGGCGAAGTCTACCATCATGATGCCGTTCTTCTTGACGATGCCGATGAGCAGGATGATGCCGATGAGCGCGATCACCGACAAGTCGTAGCCGCCCGCCATCAGCGCGAGCAGCGCGCCGACGCCCGCCGAGGGCAGCGTGCTCAGGATGGTCAGCGGCAGGATGTAGCTCTCGTACAGCACGCCGAGGATCACGTACACCGTGATCAGCGCCGCCGCGATCAGGTAGGGCTGGCCGGCGAGCGCGCTCTGAAACGCCTGCGCGGTGCCCTGAAACGTGCCCTGCACAGTCGCGGGCGCGCGCATCTCGACCATCGCCGCCTTGATCGCGTCCACCGCCTGGCCGAGCGCCGCGCCCTTGGCGAGGTTGAAGGAGATCGTCACCGCCGGGAACTGGCTCTGGTGGCTGATCGAGAGGGGCTGCACCGGCGCCGTG
>NZ_JAFAVV010000644.1 GCF_019242285.1 Bradyrhizobium sp. | reverse complement strand
CCTCGACCGACATCACCTTCACGGTGCCGAACGCGGATTACGACCGCTCGCTGGCGATCCTCGAGGAGAACCGCGACCGCATCGGGCTCACGGCCGTCGAAGGGGCCACGGATGTCGTGAAGGTGTCGGCCATCGGCATCGGCATGCGCAGCCACGCCGGCGTGGCGGCACGCGCGTTCCGGGCACTCGCCGAAAAGGGCATCAACATCCGCGCCATCACCACGTCCGAGATCAAGTTTTCGGTACTGATCGATACCGCCTATACGGAGCTGGCGGTCCGCACGCTCCACACGCTCTACGGGTTGGATCAGACTTAGAACAACTTTTTCCTCTAACGCGGCGCAGCATTTTGCAGAGAAAAGCTGCAACTGCTGGCAGGCGTTTTGCTTGGCAAGACGGCGCTTGATTCGCTATACGGCCTTGAAGGTGAGCCGCCGCGAACCGTGCCACGATTGGCTGTCCCGATTCGGCCCGCGACACAAGGGCTTGCGACGGCGCCGAAACGAACAAAATTGTTGTTTTACTGGAGTTTAACGCCAGCTCCGGGCGACCCGCCGCGCTGGCTTTGAGGAGGGGGATCGTTGGCAATGCGAAGCACGTCGGGGGGTCCCCGCGTCCTGTTGAGACGGCTTCGCGAAACCATGGCGGAGCAGGTCAGCGCCCAGGAACGACTGGACAAGATCGTGGTGTTGATCGCGGCCAACATGGTGGCCGAGGTCTGCTCGGTCTATGTGCTGCGTATCGACAACACGCTGGAGCTCTATGCCACCGAGGGTCTGAACCGCGATGCGGTCCATCGCACCGTGCTGAGCGCGCATGAGGGCTTGGTCGGTCTCGTCGCCAGCGAGGCTTCGCCGCTCAACCTGAGCGATGCGCAGAGCCATCCGGCATATTCTTACCGTCCGGAAACCGGCGAGGAAATCTACCATTCCTTCCTCGGCGTGCCGATCCTGCGGGCCGGCAACACGCTCGGCGTGCTGGTGGTGCAGAACCGCGCCAAGCGCAACTATGTCGAAGAGGAGGTCGAGGCGCTGCAGACCACCGCGATGGTGCTGGCCGAAATGATCGCTTCCGGGGAATTGGCCTCGCTGGCGCAGCCGGGCGCCGAGCCGGCCGCACGGCACTCGATGCACAAGGTCGGCGCGATCCTGTCCGATGGTATCGCGCTCGGCCATGTGGTGCTGCACGAGCCGCGCGTGGTCATCACCAACTACATTGCCGAGGACCAGCAGAAGGAGGTCAAGCGGCTCGACGGGGCGCTGGCGAAGCTGCGCGCCGATCTCGATCGCATGCTGGAGCGCGGCGACGTCGCCGAGGGCGGCGAGCACCGCGACGTGCTGGAAGCCTACCGGATGTTCGCTAACGACCAGGGCTGGTCGCACAAGCTGCACGAGGCGGTCGCGACCGGCCTGACGGCGGAGGCTGCCGTCGAGCGCGTGCAGTCCGACACCAGGGCGCGGATGCTGCGCTCGACCGACCCCTATCTGCGTGACCGTCTGCACGATCTCGAGGATCTCGGCTTTCGCCTGATGCGGCAACTGGTCGGGCAGGATCACGCGCCGGCGCGCGAGCACCTGCCCGACAACGCCATCATCATCGCGCGCGCAATGGGCCCGGCGGCGCTGCTCGACTACGACCGCAAGCGGCTGCGCGGCCTGGTGCTGGAGGAAGGCACCGCCAACTCCCACGTCTCGATCGTGGCGCGCGCGCTCGGCATCCCTGCGGTCGGCGAGGTGCCGAACGCCCCCGGCATCGCCGATCCCGGCGACGCCATCATCGTCGACGGCACCTCGGGCGAGATCTATGTGCGGCCGTCGCAAGAGATCGAATCGGCCTATGCCGAGCGGGTGCGCTTCCGCGCCCGTCGGCAGGCGCAGTATCTCGCGCTGCGCGACAAGCCCTGCGTGACCAAGGACGGCCAGACCATCGAATTGATGATCAATGCGGGGCTCACCATCGACCTGCCCCATATCGACGATACCGGCAGCGCCGGCATCGGCCTGTTCAGGACCGAGTTGCAGTTCATGGTGTCGCCCAGCCTGCCGCGCTCGAGCGACCAGCTCGCGCTCTATCGCACCGTGCTGGACGCGGCCGGCAGCAAGCCCGTCACCTTCCGCACCCTCGACATCGGCGGCGACAAGGCGCTGCCTTATATGGAAACGGTGATCGAGGAGAATCCGGCGCTCGGCTGGCGCGCAATCAGGCTGGGGCTCGACCGGCCCGGCCTGTTGCGGGGACAGATCCGCGCCCTGCTGCGCGCCGGCGGCGGCCGCGCACTGCGGATCATGTTCCCGATGATCTCCGATGTCGGCGAATTCGACTCCGCGAAAGCGATCGTCGAGCGCGAGCTGACCTATCTGCGCCAGCACGGCCATGCGCTGCCGGAGCGGATCGACGTCGGCACCATGGTCGAGGTGCCGGCGCTGCTTTTCCAGCTCGACGAGTTGTTGAAGCGGGTCGACTTCCTGTCGGTGGGCTCGAACGACCTGTTCCAGTTCCTGTTCGCGGTCGATCGCGGCAACGCCAAGGTATCCGAGCGCTTCGATACGCTGTCCGCGCCGATCCTGCGCGCGCTCCGCGACATCGTGCGCAAGGCGCGCGCCGTCAACAAATCGGCGTCGCTGTGCGGTGAGATGGCCTCCAAGCCGCTGGGCGCGCTCGCCCTGATCGCCATCGGCTACCGTTCGCTGTCGCTCTCCGCAACCGGGCATGGCCCGGTGAAAGCCATGATCATCGATCTGGACGCGCGCAAGGCCGAGGCCATGATGGCCCCGCTGCTGGAGGCGCCGGCCGGCAGCGTGTCGATCCGCCAGAAGCTGACGGAATTTGCGGAAGCCGAGGGATTGGTGTTGTAGCGGGCCAGCCCACCGCGCTCCTGCTCTTGCCCTTTCCGCCAGTTGAGACTTGACCGATGTCGTCACTTCCCGAATCCAAGCTGGATGTCCTGTTGGCGCACCACGCCTCGCTCGAGGCCGAGCTGCTCGGCCAGGTCGGCTCGGAGCGCTACGTCCAGATCACCCGCGAGCTGGCCGAGATCACCCCGTTGATCGAGGCGGTCAAGACCTACCGTGGCGCGGGAAAGGAGCTCGCCGACACCGAGGCGTTGATCGCCGATCCCGCAACCGATGCCGAGATGCGCCACATGGCTGAAGCGGAGCGCGACGCGCTGGGGCCGAGGATCGAGGAGCTGGTGCAGAAGATCCGCATCGCCCTGCTGCCCAAGGACGCGATGGACGATCGCAACGTCGTGCTGGAGATCCGCGCCGGCACCGGCGGCGACGAGGCGTCGCTGTTCGCGGGCGACCTGTTCCGGATGTACGAGCGCTTCGCGGCCTTGCAGGGCTGGAAGGTCGAGGTGATCTCGGCGAGCGAAGGGACCGTCGGCGGCTACAAGGAGATCATCGCCGAGGTGCAGGGCCGCGGCGCCTTCGCCAAGCTCAAATTCGAATCCGGCGTGCACCGGGTGCAGCGCGTGCCCGACACCGAGACGCAGGGCCGCATCCACACCTCGGCGGCAACGGTCGCGGTATTGCCGGAGGTCGAGGATGTCGACGTCGACATCAGGAACGAAGATTTGCGGATCGAGACCATGCGCGCACAGGGCGCCGGCGGCCAGCACGTCAACAAGACGGAATCGGCGATCCGCATCACCCACATCCCGACCGGCATCGTGGTGATGATGCAGGACAGCCGCTCGCAGCACAAGAACCGGGCCTCGGCGATGAACATCCTGCGCTCGCGCATCTATGATGCCGAGCGCCAGCGCGTCGAGGCGGCGCGCTCGGCCGACCGCAAGGAGAAGGTCGGCTCCGGCGACCGGTCCGAGCGCATCCGTACCTACAACTTCCCGCAAGGCCGCGTCACCGATCATCGCATCAACCTGACGCTCTACAAATTGCCGCAGGTGATCGCGGGCGAAGCGCTCGGCGAATTGATCGACGCGCTGACCACCGAGCACCAAGCCGCCCAGCTCGCGGCCCAGGGCGCCGCGGCGTGAGCGAAACCATCGACGGCGCGCGGCGCGCGCTGGCCGCGCGGCTGAGGAAGGCCTCGATCGATTGCGCCGACCTCGACGCCCGCACGCTCGTCGGGGCCGTGCTCGGGCTCGATCTCACCGGCCTGATCGCGCAAGGATCAAGACCGCTCACCGCGGCCGAAGCCGCGAGGCTCGACGCTTTTGCAACGCGTCGGTTGGCAGGCGAGCCCGTCGCGCGCATCACGGGCGAGAAGGAGTTCTGGGGATTGCCGCTGAAGCTGTCGACGGCGACGCTGGTGCCGCGGCCGGACACCGAGACGGTGGTCGAGCTCGCGCTGGAGAGGCTGGGCGGGCCGGGCGGCCGCGCCCTTCGCATCCTGGACATTGCCACCGGCTCGGGTGCGATCCTGCTCGCGCTATTGTCCGAGCTGCCCGGCGCAACCGGCGTCGGCACCGACATCAGCGAGATGGCAGTTCGGACCGCGCGCGGCAATGCCGCCGATCTCGGGCTGATGCCGCGCGCCGCCTTCGTCGCCTGCGACTACGCCGCGGCGCTGGCCGCGCCGTTCGAGCTGATCGTCTCGAACCCGCCCTATGTCCGCTCCTCGGATATTTCGACGCTCGCACCGGAGGTCAGGGACCACGATCCACGCGCGGCACTGGACGGCGGCGCGGACGGGCTCGACGCCTATCGCGCCCTGGTCCCCGCGGCCGAGCGGCTGCTGGCCGCCGAGGGCGTCCTCGTGGTCGAGGCGGGTCAGGGACAGGCCGATGAGATTGAAGGTTTGATGACGAGGTCCGGACTGATCGTTGACGGCTCCCCG
>NZ_JAFAVV010000286.1 GCF_019242285.1 Bradyrhizobium sp. | reverse complement strand
ACCCCTACGGCACCTTCCAGCTCGACATGAGCGCCCGCCTGCCCCTCGATCCGCCTATGCCGCCAGCCACCGCAGGCCAGCTATCGCTGCACGGCGTCTGACAGTCCGGGATCAGCCGCTACTTTGCATCTGATGGCACGAATGTCGACACTGGTGGCGAATTCGCCGGCTTAGCGATCTCCCGGTCGTGACGGCGGGTTCGGGCGTGCGGGCCGATGATGCGGCCCCGTCGTTTCGGAGGCCGATGCCATGTCGCTGCGCCCGCAAGCCCCGCCCGCTGTGCCCGAGGAGACCCGCCGCGTCGCGCGAGCGGCGTTTCCCAAGGGCACGCTCTGCCTGCGCATCGCCGACGCGCTCGGCCCGGTCTACCAGGACGGCCAGTTCGCAGCCCACTTCCCCCGCCGCGGCCAGCCCGCCGCAGCACCGGGCCGGCTGGCGCTGGCGACCGTGCTGCAGTTCGTCGAGAACCTGTCCGACCGCGAGGCGGCCGACGCCGTGCGGGGCCGGATCGACTGGAAATACGCGCTCGGGCTCACTCTCAGTGACCCGGGGTTCGACCACACGGTGCTGAGCGAGTTCCGCACGCGCCTGGTCGCGGGCGGCGCTGAGCGTCTCCTGCTCGACACCTTGCTGCAGCGCCTGCAGGAGCAGGGCCTGGTCAAGGCGCGTGGACGCCAGCGCACGGACAGCACCCACGTACTTGCCGCCGTGCGCATGCTGAACCGGCTCGAGCGCGTCGGCGAGACACTGCGGGCAGCGCTGAACGAGTTGGCCACGGTCGCGCCGGAGTGGCTGCAGGCGCTCGCCCCGCCCGACTGGTACGAGCGGTATGGCCGCAGGGTGGAGAACTACCGCCTGCCCAAGACCGAGGCGGCGCGCGCGGCACTCGCCGCCGAGATCGGCGCCGACGGCCAGTTCCTACTGGATGCGATCGACGCCGCCACGGAGCAGCCGGAGCTGGTGCGGTTGCCCAAGGTGGCGATCCTGCGCCAGGTCTGGGCGGCACAGTATGCCGAAGAGACGGGACGGCTGCGCTGGCGCGAAACCGACGAGTTGCCGCCCTGCGCCGAGCAGGTCTGCTCGCCCTACGACCCGGACGCCCGCTACAGCACGAAGCGGGAAGCGGACTGGATCGGTTACAAGGCACAGCTGACCGAAACGTGCGACCCGGCCTGCGCGGGGCCGCACCTCATCATCAACGTCGAGACGACACCCGCGACGACACCGGACGACAACATGGTCGCGGTTGTGCACGCGTCGCTGGAGCGGCGCGGCCTGTTGCCGTCAGAGCACCTGGTGGACAAAGGCTACACCGACTCGCACGTGCTGGTAGGAAGCCAGCGACGCTACGATATCAGCATTATTGGTCCGGTTGCCAATGACCCGAGCTGGCAGGCACGCGAAGGCGGGCTGACCAAGGCCGCGTTCCGGGTGGACTGGGAGCGCAAGGTGGTGACCTGCCCGGCGGGCCACGAGAGCATCTCCTGGCTGCCGAACACTTGGCCCAAGAACGGCATGATATGGGAGGCGCGCTTCGCGCGGCGGGACTGCACGCCGTGCCCGCTGCGCCCGCGTTGCACCCGGGCCAAGCGCGAGCCGCGCATCATCGGCCTGCAGGCGCGCGAGCACTTCGAGGCGCTGCAAGGCGCGCGCCGGCACCAAGAGACCGAGGCATTTCGGGCGAGCTACGTCGCGCGTGCCGGCATCGAGGGTACCCACGCTCAGGCCATCAGCCGCTGCGGCTTGCGCCGCTCCCGCTACATCGGCCTGGCCAAGACGCACCTCCAGCACGTCATCACGGCCGCGGCCGTCAACCTGGTCCGGGTCACGGAATGGCTCGCCGGCACCCCCGTGGCGAGAACACGCGTTTCGCGCTTCGCCGCGCTCCGGCCCGCAGCTTGAACCGCCGCCGAATTCGCCACCAGTGTCGCCATTCATGTCACCGGATGCAAAGTAGTGGTCAAACGATCTGAGCCGGCTCAGCGCGGTGGCGTTTGACGATATCGGCCACGGTGTTCTTGCTGAGGC
>NZ_JAFAVV010000279.1 GCF_019242285.1 Bradyrhizobium sp. | reverse complement strand
CGACGACGAGATGCTGCTGGTCGACGGCGTGCTGGCGATGAACGAGCTGTCGCAGCTCACCCGGCTCGACCGCCCCGACCTCGAATTTGCGCCCTACGTGCCGCGCCATCCCGAGCGGGTCCGCGACCATGGCGGCGACATCTTCGCCGCGATCCGCCAGAAGGACCTGATCGTCCATCACCCCTACGAATCCTTCGACGTCGTGGTGCAGTTCCTGCAGCAGGCGGCGCGCGATCCGGACGTGGTGGCGATCAAGCAGACGCTGTACCGCACCTCCAACAACTCGCCGATCGTGCGCACGCTGGCGGAAGCCGCCGAGGCCGGCAAATCGGTCACCGCGCTGATCGAGCTGAAAGCCCGCTTCGACGAGGAAGCCAACATCCGCTGGGCGCGCGATCTCGAGCGCGCCGGCGTGCAGGTGGTCTACGGCTTTCTCGAGCTGAAGACGCATGCCAAGCTGTCGCTGATCGTCCGGCGCGAGGGCGGCAGCCTCATCAGTTACGTTCATACCGGCACCGGCAACTACCATCCGGTGACCGCGCGCATCTACACCGATCTCTCCTACTTCACCTCCGATCCGATCATCGGTCGCGACGCGGCGCGCGTGTTCAACTACATCACCGGCTATGCCGAGCCGATCGACATCGAGAAGATGGCGGTGAGCCCGCTGACGCTGCGCAAGCGCATCATCGAGCATATCCGCGGCGAGACCAACCATGCCCGCCACGACAAGCCCGGCGTGATCTGGATGAAGATGAACTCGCTGGTCGACCCCGACATCATCGACGCGCTGTACGAGGCGTCGCAGGCCGGCGTCTCGATCGAGCTGGTCGTTCGCGGCATCTGCTGCCTGCGACCCGGGCTGCCCGGACTTTCCGAGAACATCAGGGTGAAATCGGTGATCGGTCGCTTCCTGGAGCATGGCCGGATCTATTGCTTCGGCATGGGACAGGGCTTGCCGAGCGCGAAAGCGGCTGTGTATATCTCGTCGGCTGACATGATGCCGCGCAACCTCGACCGCCGCGTCGAGGTGCTGTGCCCGTTGCAGAATCCGACGGTGCATCAGCAGGTTCTCGAACAGATCATGGTCGCGAACCTGAAGGACAACGAGCAGAGCTGGCAGTTGTTGCCGGATGGGTCCTCGACGCGTATGAAGGCCGCGAAAGGCGAAGAAGCGTTCAATCTTCACAACTATTTCATGACCAATCCGAGTCTCTCAGGCCGTGGAAAGTCGCTCAAGGAATCCTCGCCACGGCGTCTCACGCGGCGGACCGAACGTCACCATTCCTGACGGGGGCTCCTCGTGGTGAAGCGGTCGCGCAGGCGCGCGCCGCCCAGCGTCGCCGTGATCGACATCGGCTCGAATTCGGTCCGTCTCGTCGTATATCAACAGTTGGAGCGGAGTCTCGTCTCCATCTTCAACGAGAAGACGTTGTGCGGGCTCGGCCGCGAGGTGCAGAGCACGGGCCTGCTCGCACCCGACGGCGTCGACAAGGCGCTGACGTCGCTGCGTCGGTTTCGCGCGCTGTGCAGGATTCAGAGGGTCGGACGCGTGCACGCGATCGCCACCGCCGCCTGTCGCGACGCGTCCAACGGTCCCGACTTCATCGCCAGGGCGGAGCGCATCTGCGGCGTTCCGATCGAGATCCTGTCCGGGCAACGGGAGGCGCAGCTCGCCGCGCTCGGGGTCGTCTCCGGCATCCACCAGCCCGACGGCATCGTCGGCGATCTCGGCGGCGGCTCGCTCGAATTGGTCGACGTGCGCGGCCATCGGGTGCATGGCGGGGTGACGCTGCCGCTCGGCAGCCTGGCGCTGCAGGACCTCTCGCACAAATCGCTGAAGCGCGCCGAGCGCATCGTGGAGAACGAACTTGCAGGCGTCACCCGCCTCAAATTCGGCCGCGGCCGCACCTTCTACGCGGTCGGCGGCACATGGCGGGCGCTCGCCCGCATCCATATCATCCAGAGCAAATATCCGCTCAAGGTCATGCACGGCTATGCGATCCCCGCGGCCGACGCACTGGATTTCGTGCAACGGCTGCGGCGCCTCGCCGCCGCCGGCACGCTCGCGAATCTCGAATCGGTGACCGACGCACGGCGGCCGCTGTTGAGCTACGCAGCGCTGGTGCTCGAATACATCATCCGCGACGCGCGGCCGAAGACCATCGTATTCTCGACCTTCGGCGTGCGCGAAGGACTGCTGTACTCGATGCTGCCGGAAACGGAGCGGGCCAAGGATGGCCTGATCTGCGCCGCGCAGACGCTGAACCAGCTCCTGTCGCGCTCGGCGCGGCACGCCCAGGAGCTGATCGGGTGGACCGACCGCCTGGTGCGGGTCGTGCATCGGCGCGAGACCGAGGAGGAGCGGCGGTTGCGCCACGTCGCATGCCTGGTGTCCGACATCGCCTGGCGCGTTCATCCGGATCATCGCGGCGAGCAGACGCTGGAGCTCATCATCAACGGCAATTTCGGCTCGATCACCCATCAGGGCCGCTGCTTCGTCGCACTGTCGGTGTTCTACCGCTACGCCGGGCTCAGCGAGGAGAATCACCCGCCGGAGGTGATCCAGGCTCAGGTGACGACGCATCTGTTGGACCGCGCCCGCGTGCTCGGGGCGGCGTTCCGGGTGGCGCATCTGATCACTGCCGCTCGTCCCGGCGTGCTGCCGGCGACGCATTTCCGCACCCAGAACCGCAAGCTGATGCTGGTGTTCGAGCATCAGATGGTCGATCTCGTCGCCGACCGCGTCGGCAGTCGCTTCAAGCAGCTCGCGCGCCTCGTCGGCCGCTCGGGATCGATCGTCCGCCGCTGAGCTTCGAGGAGCGGCGAACGTCAGCCCGCCATCTCGGCGCTGCGCGCCGGGCCCGGCAGCCCGATCAGGTCGGCATAGGTTTCGATCGGCTGCGGCCGGCCGATCAGATAGCCCTGCACCTCGTCGCAATGCTCCATCCTGAGGAATTCGAGCTGCGCGGCGGTCTCCACGCCCTCCGCCAGCACCGGCAGGCCGAGCCCGTGCGCGAGGCCGACCACGGCGCGAATGATGGCACGCGATTGCATGCTCTCGTCGAGCTGATCGACGAAGCTCTTGTCGACCTTGATCTTGTCGAACTGGAACGCCTGAACGTAGCGCAGCGACGAATAGCCTGTCCCGAAATCGTCCACCGCGATGCTGACGCCGAGCGCCTTCAACCGCCGCAGGATCGCGATGGCACGATCGAAGTCGTTCATCAGCACGCCCTCGGTGATCTCGAGCTCCAGCCGATTGGCCGGCAGGCCGGTTTCCAGCAGAATCGACAGCACCAGCGCCGGCAGATCGCTGTAGTGGAACTGCACCGGCGAGAGGTTGATCGCGACCACCAGCGGCTTCGGCCAGGACGCGGCCTGGCGGCACGCCTCCTTCATCACCCACGCGCCGATCGGGATGATCATGCCGTTCTCTTCCGCGAGCGGAATGAAGGTGTTGGGCGCGATCCGCCCGCGCCTTCCATGCTCCCAGCGCAACAGCGCCTCGAAGCCGATGATCTCGCCGCCGATCCGCGCCAAAGGCTGGTAGAACAGCCGCAGCTCGTTGCGCTCGATCGCCGAGCCGAGCTCCTGCTGCAACGCGACCCGTTCGCGCTGCTCGCGATCGACTTCCGCCTCGAAGAATCGGAGCGAGCCGCGGCCGTCGCGCTTGGCATGCGCCAGCGCCGCTTCGGCATTGATCATCAATGCCTGCACGTCAGAGCCGTCCTGCGGGTAGATCGCAATGCCGACGCTGAGCGCCGTCCGGATCACGTGGCTGTCGATGTCGAAGCCGTCGAAGACGGTTTCCTGGACCCGCTTGGCGAGCTGCTCGCTCGCGTCCGGCTGCGCGCCCTCGGTCACGATGACGCTGAAATCGTCGCTGCCGAGCCGGGCAATGAACGCGCTCCCGGCCGCCGATTGCAGCCGGCCCGAGAGCTTGCGCAGCAGATTGTCGGCAACCGCGTGGCCGAAAACCTCGTTCACCTCCTTGAAGCGATCGAAATCGATGCAGAGGAGGGCGAATTGCGACTTGCTGGCGCTGGCTTCGTCGATCACCTGGGCCAGCCGTTCGCTGAAGGCGAGCCGGTTGGGCAGGCCGGTCAGCGGGTCATGGCGCTCGGCCTTCCGTTTGGCATCGTCGAGCGCCCTGGACAGAAACTCGATCGAATGGTGCGCCTCATCGCGATCACGCTCGGCCCGCGCGTAGGTTTGCTCGACCAGCCGCTGCAGGACATCCAGCTTCACCTCGCCATTGGACGACGTGGCTTGCGCCAGTTGCCTTGCAAATAGTTGAGCCATTGCCGCTACCGTTCGACCGTCGGGCCGGACGATAGGTGCGCAAGCGATACTATTGAATTAACTCATCCCGTCCGGAAAATTACGGGGACGCCGTCTTGGACGCGCCGTGCCCTCCGTGCGCCATCCGGCGCGAGCGCCAGATCGAGCCCGCCACCAGCACCACGAGCGCTCCGAGAAAGGAAACGACGGCTTCGACCAGCTCGGTGTCCAGACTGAAATGCGGCGCCACGCCGAAGAGCGCCGAGGTGGCGTCGACCTTGAGCTCGATCTGGCCGTCCAGGAGCTGATGCAGGAACGGCTGCGCCGCCGGATCGCTCGCGATCACGTCGCCGGCGATCCAGCCGAGCAGCATGGCCCCGAGCCAGACCAGCAATGGAAAACGGTCGAGCACCAGCATGATCAACGCTGCGCCGGCAATGATCATGGGAATGCTGATGGCGAGCCCCAGGATCAGCAGCGGCAGCTCGCCATGGGCCGCGGCCGCAACCGCGATCACGTTGTCGAGGCTCATGATGATATCGGCGACCACCACGATGCGTACGGCATGCCACAGCGTGGTACCGGCGGCGACCTCGTCGGCCTCGTCCTCCGGCACCAGCAGCTTCGCGGCGATCACGATCAGCGCGAGCCCGCCGACGAGCTTCAGGTAGGGCAGCGACATCAGCGTCGCGACGATACCGGTGAACACGATCAGGAGAATGACCGCGATGCCGGCGCCGATCACCATGCCCCAGAGCCGGTGCCGGCCATGCAGGCCGCGGCAGGCCATCGCGATCACCAGTGCATTGTCGCCCGACAACAGCACATTGATCCAGATGATCTTGCCGACCGCGAGCCAGAACGCGGGCTTGTGGATGTCGGCGTGAAGCTGGCCGAAAAAGCCAGCGACATCGACGGGGTCAGCGATCTGCGCCAGCCAGATCACAGCCTGTTCCCTCGCCCCGCTGCCGCGCCTGCTGATCGGCCGAACGGCCTCGATCAGCCAACGATCTCGTTGCCTGAGAAGAACTGGGCGATCTCGATGGCGGCCGTCTCCGGCGCGTCCGAGCCGTGCACCGAGTTCTCGCCGATCGACTTCGCATGCACTTTGCGGATCGTTCCATCGGCCGCCTTGGCGGGATCGGTCGCGCCCATCACATCGCGGTATTTCAACACCGCACCTTCGCCTTGCAGAACCTGCACCACAACGGGTCCTGAGGTCATGAATTCCACCAGCTCGCCGAAGAACGGGCGCGCCTTGTGGACGGCGTAAAAGGTCTCGGCCTGCTCGCGCGTCAGGCGGACGCGCTTCTGCGCCACGATGCGCAGGCCCGCCTTCTCGATGATCGCGTTGACCGCGCCGGTCAGATTGCGCGCGGTCGCGTCCGGCTTGATAATCGAGAAAGTGCGTTCAATCGCCATGATCGTCGTCCCCGGAGTGCAGTGTTGCTGGAAGTTGCGGCGCTTATATCGGCGCCGTCTGCGAACGGCAAGCGACCCATGAGGCCGGAAAGCCCGGCCAAAACGCGGGCAATTACAACAATTTCACCAAGGTGAACCCAAACTGCAGACGCCGTCCCGGCGCCATTCAGCTTGGCCGGGCTAGCCTGTCAATCGACCGAACGCCCCCCGTTTTCGTCCGGAGGCTTGAGGCCAGAACCGATGGCGCTGACCGCGCCGAACTTCAAGGAGTGATCATGTTTCGCAAACTCTCGCTTGTTGCGGTTGCCGCGATCTCGCTCGGCGCGGCGGCCCTGGCGCCGAGCCCTGCCGCCGCCTGGGGCGGCTGGCATGGCGGTTGGCACCCCGGCTGGCATGGCGGCTACTACCATGCCTGGTACCGTCCCTGGGGTTGGGGACCCCGCTATTATGCCTCCCCCGTCTATTACGGCTACGGTGGTTGCTATGTGCGGCGGGTGGTTCCAACGCCCTGGGGACCCCGCTGGCGGCTCGTGAACCGCTGCTACTGAGCGATCCTAACTTCCCGAACGAAGCCGAGCCCCGGCCCCCGCGCCGGGGCTTTTCCATTGAGAAATCCGAAAGACGGGCCAACCGCCGGACCGGAAACAAAATCCGACCTCGCGACTTGATAGGGCGTCACTCTCCTGAAGATGGAATAGCAGCGGAAACTCGCCATGAGCGGCCCCTTCGCCAACACCAGCGAATCGATCGACGGCAAGACCAGCCGGTCGATCCGTGACGCCGTGGGCGAACGGCTGCAGCAGGATTTGCGGCCCCAGACATTGGCGCCCTCGCCCTACCTGCAACGACTGCTGGAGGAAATGCGCAGGCGGGACCGCGAGGCCGAGGCGAAGCGGCAATTTCGCCCATAAAGCGGTTGCGTTTGCCGTCGAGCGCGGTGACAAAGCCGTCCATGCTCGTCATGACAGACCTGTCCATCCGCCTCGCGGGGCGGCTTCTGATCGACCAGAGTTCCGTGCAGATCGCCCCCGGCGCACGCGTCGGGCTGGTCGGCCGCAATGGAACCGGCAAATCGACGCTGTTCAAGGCGATTCGCGGCGAGCTCGCCACCGAGACCGGCACGATCACCATTCCGCCGCGCTGGCGGCTCGGCAGCCTGGCGCAGGAAGCCCCGGACGGACCCGAGAGCCTGATCGAGGTGGTGCTCAAGGCCGATCTTGAGCGTGATGCCCTGTTGCGCGAAGCCGACGAGGTCCATGATCCGGACCGAATCGCCGAAATCCAGACCCGGCTGGTCGACATCGACGCCCATTCCGCGCCGGCGCGGGCGGCGGCGATCCTGAGCGGCCTCGGCTTCTCGGTCGAGGAGCAGGCGCGGCCGGTCCAGGAATTCTCCGGCGGATGGCGCATGCGGGTCGCGCTTGCCGCGACGCTGTTCGCGGCGCCCGATCTGCTGCTGCTCGACGAGCCCACCAACTATCTCGATCTGGAAGGCACGCTCTGGCTGGAGGATCATCTGGCCAGCTATCCCCGCACCGTGATCGTGATCAGCCACGACCGCGACCTCCTGGAAACCTCGGTCGACCAGATCCTGCATCTCGAGCGCGGCAAGCTCACGCTCTATCGCGGCGGCTACTCCTCCTTCGAGGAGCAGCGGGCGACCCGCGCCATGCTCGACGCCAAGCATGCCAAGCGACAGGAGGCCGAGCGCAAGCGCCTCCAGGCTTTCGTCGACCGCTTCAAGGCCAAGGCCTCCAAGGCGCGCCAGGCCCAGTCGCGGGTGAAAATGCTGGAGAGGATGAAGCCGGTCACCGCGCTGGTGACGGAGGAGGTGCGCGAGATCAGTTTTCCGCCGCCCGAGAAGCTGTTGTCGCCGCCGATCATCGCCGTCGACGGCGTCACGGTGGGTTATGATCCCCAGGACCCGGTGCTGAGACGCGTGACCCTGCGGATCGACAATGACGACCGCGTAGCGCTGCTCGGCGCCAACGGCAATGGCAAGTCGACCCTGGTCAAGCTGCTCGCCAACCGGCTGAAACCGTTCTCGGGATCGGTCACGCGCGCGGAAAAACTCTCGATCGCCTATTTCGCCCAGCACCAGCTCGACGAATTGAACGAGCAGGCTTCCGCCTACGATCACATCCGCAAGCTGATGGGCGATGCGCCCGAAGCCAAGGTCCGTGGCCGTGCCGGCGCGATCGGATTTTCCGGCAAGGCCGCCGACACCGCGGTCGGCAGCCTGTCAGGCGGCGAGAAGGCCCGGCTGCTGCTCGGTCTTGCGACCTTCTTCGGTCCCAACATGATCATCCTGGACGAGCCCACCAACCATCTCGACATCGACAGCCGCGCCGCGCTTGCCGAGGCGATCAACGAGTATCCCGGCGCGGTGATCATGGTCTCCCACGATCGCTATCTGATCGAGGCCTGCGCCGACCGGCTCTGGGTCGTGGCCGATCATGCGGTCAAGCCGTTCGACGGCGATCTCGACGACTACCAGCGCGCGGTGCTCACCTCGCGAAGCCAGCGCCAGGCACCGCGCGAAGTAGACAACAACGGCCACGACCAGCCGGAGCGCAAGACGGTGAAGCGCGCACCGTTGAAGCAGAAAATCTCGCAGGCCGAGGCGGAGATCGAGCGCATCAGCGGCATCATCGCCAAGATCGATACCGCGCTGGCCCTCCCCGACATTTTCAGCCGCGATCCGAAACAAGCCGCGCAGCTCACCAAGGCCCGCGCAAGCGCGGCGGTCGCGTTGCAGCGCGCCGAGGAGGCGTGGCTGGAGGCAAGCGCCGAGGAGGAAGCGGCGAGCTGAGGGCGCGGCGCGAGGCGGCCACCTCAGGTCGCCGTGTGCGGCTTCCTGCCCTTGGACTTCACGGCCTTTGGCTGCACAGGCGGTGGCGGCGTCCCCTCGATCGCGCTCAGTCGTCCGCCGGTGAACGTGTAGATGCCCGCGCGCGGACCTTGCGACCAGGTGACGACCGCGACCCGCTCGCCGCCCGGATTGCTGGAAATGCTGACATTGTTCGGAGCGCCGATGCCACGCACGACGTCGCATTCGGTGTGACCGAGCGCCACCGTTCCAGTCCGCACCGGCGGCGAGGCGGCCGGCCCATCCGTCAATGCATTGGCATCAGCCGGATTGCCGGCGGCGACCATGCCGGGGCAGCCGCCATCGGCGCTGACCAGATCCTCTGCGGTGACGGGCTTGTCAGGCGTGAGCGGCGGCGTGTCGATCGAAATATTCCTGATGAACAACCGGCCCGGGCGCGAGAACCATTCGGTGTCCTTCGATATCAGATCGCTTGCGCCGGAGCAGCCGGCAACCGCGGGCGCGAGCGCCAGCAATGCCAACAGCCGTCCTCGAATCTTGCTTGTGTCCCGCACGATGAATCGCGTTCCCCACACCGGTGCCTGACGGACTGTCCGACCACCACTTTGCGGCACCAACGTGGCCGCTTGCCGCCGGTCATTCCCTACCACGAAACAGCATCAAGATCGGCCGTGTACCGGACGAAGGTACCGCTAGTCCCTCCGCCGCCACCGCCCCTGCTCGTCGGCCTGCCAATAGGTGACATCGAATCCGCGCGATTTGCAATCGGTCCAGGCAAGGCGAGCCGCCGCGAGTGCTTCCGCGTCCTCGCCGTTGAAGATCAGCACCATCCTTTCGTAGGATGATGAATCTTCCGGCAAGGGTGCGTTGTCGACCAGGAACCTGACCGTCGCGCGATTCGGATTGCCCTCCTCTACCGCGAGGATGATCGGCTGATCGCCGGCGTCGGCCACCCGCCAGGTCGCATGGGGCAGGAACGAATCGTCGCGATAGGTCCATAAATGCGCGTCGAGCGCGTCGGCTCGCTCCGGCGAGGTGGACTGCACGACCACCCGCCAGCCGCGCTCGACGGATTTCTCGAGCAAAGGCGGCAGCACGTTCTCGAGCGACATGTTCCGGAGATGGTAGAACAGGACTTCGGTCATCTCTCGTAATACTCGGCGACCAGCCGCTCCAGCAGGCGAACGCCATAGCCGGAGCCCCAGCTCTGATTGATTTCGGTCTTTGGCGCGCCCATCGCCGTTCCCGCGATGTCGAGATGCGCCCAGGGGATGCCGTCCACGAATCGCTGCAGGAATTGAGCGGCCGTGATCGACCCGCCATGCCGGCCGCCGGTGTTCTTCATGTCGGCGAACTGCGAATCGATCAGCTTGTCGTATTCGGGCGCGAGCGGCATGCGCCAGACCTTCTCCCCGGTGTCGAGCCCGACCTTGATCAGCCGCTCCGCCAATTCGTCATTGTTGGAGAACAGGCCGGCGTGCTCGGTCCCGAGCGCCACCATGATCGCACCGGTCAGGGTGGCGAGGTCGATCATGAATTTCGGCTTGAGCTTCTTTGCCACATACCAGAGCATATCGGCCAGCACCAGGCGGCCCTCGGCGTCGGTGTTGATGATCTCGATGGT
>NZ_JAFAVV010000254.1 GCF_019242285.1 Bradyrhizobium sp. | reverse complement strand
CGATCGCCGAAATCGAGAGCCTCGCGGCGGCGACGCAGCGGATCGACGGCGTGCTGAACCTGATCCAGGCGATCGCCGAGCAGACCAACCTGCTCGCGCTGAACGCCACCATCGAGGCGGCCCGCGCCGGCGAGGCCGGCCGCGGCTTCGCGGTGGTCGCCCACGAGGTCAAGGCGCTGGCCGGACAGACCGCCAAGGCCACCGAGGAGATCGGCCAGAACGTCCACTTGATCCAGGCCTCGACCCGGAACGCGGTCGATGCGGTGCGCGAGATCGGCAATGCCGTGCACGACATCAGCGACATCGCCTCGAACATCGCGGGCGCCGTCGGCCAGCAGGACGCCGCCACCCGCGAGATCTCGGTGAACGCTCAGTCTGCGGCCCAGGGCAACGAGACCCTGGTCAACAATATCTCCTCGCTGCGCGAGGCCATCGGCCAGACCGACGCCGTGGCCTCGTCCGTGCTGTCGGCGTCCGATGCACTCTCCTCGACAGCCGAGACGCTGGCGCGGGAGGTGGAGAGGTTCTTCCGCAATCTGCGGCAAGTCCCGGCGGAAGTCCCGGTCGAACGGCCCGATCGCGCGAAGGCGGGCTGATCGCGCGAGCCCGCCTTGCGCGGGTCGCTATCGCCGATAGACCACGACCGGCGGCGGACCGAAGTCGCGCTGCCATACCCGGCCATCGTCGAACTGGATGCGGATGCCGTCCGGCGAATAGACCGCGCTCTCGTCGCGGTCGTCGATCCAGATCCGCGACGCCGGTGCGTTCCAGTCGGGCCACGCGCGGTAGGACTCGCCGGTCTCCATCGTGAGGTTGAAGTTCTCGCCGTTCTGGGTGATGTAGGCCGGAGAGCCCATCAGCCCGTTCCGGCACATCTCGATGCAGCGGTAGGTGCCGGTCAGGTTGACCGATTGGGCCGAGGCGCCAGAGGCCGCCAAGGCGGCCACCGCGCCAACAACCAGCGACAAACGTCTCATCAGATCACTCCATCGCTTATGGGGTAAGCCGGATCAGTCGCGCAGACGTGACCGGATCGGTTCCCTGTCCGCCGCTGTCGGCACCGAACAATGATGAGTGCGGCGATTTTGTTCCTGCCGGTTCCGACACGGCTTCTTGAGGCGAGACATGCATCGGCGCCTGTTTCGCGCCTGCAATTCTGTTCAAGACGCGTCCGCTGCAGGAGCGGCAACTTGGCCGTCCCGACGCTGACGGATGCCCCCATGTCTCCTGACAAGCCTTCTGACAAGTCTTCTCATCGGTCTTCGCCCTATGTTCACGGCTATGGCCCGCGCGAATTGCAGCGGCTGCAGGACCAGGCGTCGGCGCTGGTCGAGCTGCTGCATGCCGACACCGCCTATCCGGCCGGCGCGCGCGTGCTCGAAGCCGGCTGCGGCGTCGGCGCCCAGACCGTCACGCTCGCCGCCCGCAGCCCGCTCGCGCATGTCACGGCGCTCGACCGCTCCGCGCCGTCGCTGGCCGAGGCACGTGCCAGGGTGGCGGCCGCCGGCCTGTCGAACGTCGTCTTCGAGGAGGCCGATATTTTCGCGCTGCCCTTTGCGCCCGCCTCCTTCGATCACGTCTTTCTCTGCTTCGTGCTCGAGCACCTCGGCCGCCCCCGCGAGGCGCTGCGGGCGCTGGGCGAGGTCGTCAGGCCGGGTGGGACGATCACCGTGATCGAGGGCGACCACGGCTCGGCGCTGTTTCACCCCGACAGCGATGATGCGCGCCGCGCGATCGGCTGTCAGGTCGCGCTGCAAGCCCGCGCCGGCGGCGATGCCTTGATCGGACGCAGGCTCCATCCAATGCTGGTGGAAGCGGGCTTCGCGGAGCCGCGCGTGTCGCCACGTCTGGTCTATGCGGACGGCAGCCGCCCGGACCTCGCCACCGGCTTCACCCGCAGGACCTTCACGACCATGATCGCGGGCGTGCGCATGGCGGCGATCGAGGCCGGCCTGACGCGGCCGGCCGATTTCGACCGCGGCATCGCCGACCTGAACCGCACGGCGGAAAGTGATGGCGTCTTCTGCTACACTTTCTTCAAGGCGGTGGCCGTGAAGCGCTGACGGAGATGACGAGGCCTGCCATGTCCCCCTTGCATCAGGTCGCCGTGCACCGTGCGCCGGACCTTGGAATCACGGCGATGGAGCTTGCCTCCAACCACCACTTCCCGCGGCACAGCCACGACGAATACGGCATCGGTGTCGTGCTGTCGGGCGCGCAGCGCTCCTGGAGCGGCATGGGCCAGGTCGAGTCGTTGCCGGGCGACGTCATCACCGTCAATCCCGGCGAGGTCCATGACGGCCATCCCATTCGCGGCGCCACCAGGCGCTGGCGCATTCTCTATTTCGATCCCGAGCTGCTCGCGCACACGCTGCTGCCCGACGCCGGCGCCGAGATCGAATTCCTTTCGCCCAGCCTGCACGATGTGGCGGCCGGGGACGCGGTCAATTTGCTGTTCGAGCGGCTGAGCCGGGGCGCCGACCAGCTCGGCATCGAGGAGATCATCGCGCAAATCGTGCCGCGCCTGTCGGGCCGCATCCCGCCCGAGCGCTGCCGTCATTCGGCGCCGGTCGCGCGTGCCCGCGCGCGCATCGAGGACGATCCGTCGCAGCCGGTGACGCTGGCGGAGCTCGCCGCACTGTCGTCGGTCAGCCGCTACCAGATCGTGCGCACCTTCGCCCGTGAGCTCGGCGCGACGCCCTATGCCTATCTGATCCAGTGCCGGGTGCGGCTGGCGCGCCGGCTGATCGCCGGCGGCGCGGCGTTCGCGGAGGCGGCGCATGCCTCCGGCTTCGCCGATCAGAGCCACATGACCCGCGCCTTCGTCCGCCAGTTCGGCGTCACGCCCGGGCGCTACCGGGGCGCGGGACTTGCCGCCCGTCCCTCCAGCGAACGCGGCGACAGCGGCAGCTTGAACAGGGTGAAGCCGGCGATGTCGGGAAAGAGCTCCGCGATGTCCGACGACGCCAGCGTCAGCACCGCCGCCGGCACTTCGCCCGACGCCAGGCGGTCGATCGGCCGCGCGGCGCCGCTGCTCACGTGAACGTCCCTGGCGCCGGCTGTCGCCAGCACCGACCGCAGACGCGCTCCCGATACGGTGTCGCGCACGTCGATCGCGATGTCCTTTCCGGCCAGTTCGGTCAGCGACCTGATCTCCGGGCGCGCGACCAGGAGCGCGACCAGCGTGTCATCGTCGACCCCTCCTCCGGTGCGCCGGTCGTTCATGGCGCGGAGCTCGGATGCGGCGATGCCGCTGTTGTTCAACTGCTCAGCCACCGCGGCCGCGGCCAAGGCTCGGGCGCGCGTTCGGTCCGGCAGGCGGGCGGAAGGTACCGCAGCCTGCCCGCGAAAGGCGGGCCCGGCGCCAGTCATTCCCCAATCGGCGCCGCGCAGCGCGCCGCCATATGAATCCGACGGCGCCGCGCGGTTCATCGAATTCCTGAACGAGTTGTTCAGCACCTGACGCGACCATGCCATGTAGGATTGGCAGGCCGTATTGCAGGGCTTGCCGTCGATATAGATGGTAGCGAACGCATCCCTGGCATGCGACGCCGTCGCCGGGCCGACTGACAGCAACGCGATCGACAATAGACAACGCTTCACGATGCACTCTCCTGCTTCCGCCGCAGCTTCGGGAGACGGCTCTCGAGCGAGCAACTGAAATCGAAGCACGCAAACGAGCTCGATGAGCCAAATGATCTTGTGTGCATCTCGGCTATCGTCGAAATTCGGCCAAACGGCGGCCCGCCGGCCGGTACGTCCTTGCAGTCGATGGAACCCGGGGAAAACGGTTCGCACGCGAGAGTTTCGTGCGAATTGAACGTATACCCACGAACCGACGTCTGATTTCAAAGCTTCCGAACGCGCCCGTCACCAACGCGCGGAGCAAGACGAACCGGGACACCCGCGATGACCGTCTTCCGCCTGATCATCCCCGCGCTGTGGCTGGTCCTCATCGCCTATTGGGCGATCTCCGCCGTCTTCGCCAAGCGCAACGTACAGACCACCGCATGGTGGAAGCTGATCGCGATGCGCATCGGTGTCGTCGCGCTCGTCATCTATGCGGTGCATGATCCGCACGTGCGGCTCGTGTTGCGCAACGCCCAGAACTGGCAGGCGAGCAGCATGTCGCTCGGCGCGGTCGGCACGGCGCTGGTCGCCCTCGGCGTCGGCCTCGCCATCCATGCCCGTGTCCACCTCGGCCGCAACTGGGGCATGCCGATGTCGCGAAAGGAGGATCCGGAGCTGGTCACCGACGGGCCCTATGCCCTGGTGCGGCATCCGATCTACGGCGGCATCATCCTGGCGATGCTGGGTACGGCGATCGCCGAGAGCCTCCTGTGGATACTGCCTCTCATTGTGTTCAGCGCCTACTTCATCTACAGCGCGCATCACGAGGAAAAATTGATGCGCCGGCAGTTTCCCGGCCGGTATTCGGCCTACATGAAACGAACCAGGATGCTGCTGCCGCTGCTTTTCTAGGCCGTACTTTCCACATCCTCATCTCGATACCACCCGCACCATCGTCGGCGGTGCTAGATGATGCCGGACATATTATCACCATAAAGTCGCCCCGCACTTCCGCGGTAATTTTTGAAGCGTCTTGCGACGGCAGGGGTCTGCGATCTTGAACGCCGGCGGGAAGGAAGCGCGTTAGCCGCCGATGCCGAACCGATCGAATCTCCTGAGCAAGCATCCCGGCTTCACGTCGCGCAGGGTCGAGGAGGTCAAGGGCCGGGTGACGAAACTGTTCGGCGTCACCCGGTTCGAGGCGCCGCCGAACGGAAAGGCCTGCAATGCGCACTATCTGCGGCTGAACGACGTCAACCTGATCCACGTGCAGTATCCGGAGCGGCATTCGGTGAGTTTCGCCGAGGCCAGCTTCGTGCGGCAATACTTCGCGCTGGGCGGATCGGGACGCTTCTCCACCGGCCGCCGCACCGGCGAGATCTCGGTTGCGAGCCCCGCCCCGATCATTCCCGCGGGCACGCCGCTGCACCTGGAATTCGAACGAACCAATCAGCTCGTGCTGCGGATCGAGTACAGCGCGCTGAAGCGCTATCTCGGCGTCCTGATCGGCCAGGAGATCGACAAGGACATCGTGTTCTACGACGAGACCCAGTCGAACCCGGCGGTCGCGAGCCTGAGGCGCGGCGCCTTCCACTTCGCCTCCGACTACAACGCGCGCGGCCACAACCTCTCCGACCTCGTCATCGTCGAGACCGAGCGCATGCTCATCATGAAGTTCCTGATGAGCAACTGGCACAACTACATCCCGCTGCTCCTGCGCGAGCCGCCGGCGCCGTCGAACTCGGCGGTCAGGAAGGTGCAGGAGTTCATCGAGGCCAATTGGGATCAGCCGATCGACGTCGAGAAGATGGCGGAGGTCGCCGACGTCAGCGCACGCAGCCTGTTCCGGCAGTTCAGGAAGGTGGTGGGCGCCTCGCCTTCCGAATTCGCCAAGCAGATCAGACTCAGCCGCGCCAGAGACATGCTGGAGCGCGCCGACACCTCCACCACCGTGCTCTCGGTCGCCTTCGCCTGCGGCTTCCAGAACGCCGGCCACTTCGCCCGCGACTTCAAGCTCGCGTTCGGCGAATTGCCGTCGGAGAGTTTGCGGCGCGCGGAGCGGAGACGGGGGTGAGCCTCTTTCGGCCCGGCCAAATCATCTGGAGCTTCCGTTCCGATGGAATCGGAACGGAAGCTCCAGCCTTCGTTTTGACGCGTTTTCTTCACGCGAACCGGTATCCACTTCGCTCGAACTCAACTCTTGTGATCGTCACTGGCGCGACGTGCTTCTGGCCCTTCTCTTGAGCCGGTGTTGTTCCGGCGCATAGTAGGGATTGACCAGGCACTGCGCTGGAAGGCCGGATGCCGTCGCCGCGCATTCGGCGAGCGAAGTGTAGATGCAATCCATTCGCTCACCCATCTGCTCGCCATAGACGTGCATGCAGATCGGACGGCTGGGATCGTAGGTCTGGGCCGAACCGGGATGGATGACCAGCAGCAGCGTTCCGACAACGACAGATGCAGACGTGAGTGCGCGCAACACAGCCTCCGACCATGGTTCAGTCCGACGCAGATATACCCGAGGCTGGGCATAGGTCCAGGCGCCTTCGGCCCTCCGAGAGAGTCGACCGGGCCTATCCCGCCGCTTCAGGCTCGGCTACTATTTCACGCAGAATCGTCCGCGAGGGGCTCGGTCTCGTCCCCGGAAGGGCTGCGGTTGAGCCTCACGACTGCGCCGGACCCGCAGTCCCTGATGTGACGATGTTTGGCTCACTAAGTCGTCCCGGCGAACCGCGCCGCTCCGCCCTCCGTGAAACGGCTTTCCCGTGCCGGCGACGGTGATTCGCCTGCCGGGCGCGATCGGCGCGATTTTCCCGTCGCCGGCCCCTTTTTGGGAGGAGCCGAGCGGGCAAAATCGGCTGCGGCAAAACAGAAAGTTCGCGAGGCTGATCAACGGGATCGCATCGCCCAGGTGCGCGCCGCCGAAAATATCTCTTTCTTTTTTTCCGAAGCCATGTCTATATGCGCCGTCCCGCCTCGCCGAGAGGGGCGTATCGCGATCGTCACGGACGTGGGGCGGAGATGCGGTGGACGCGGATGATGTCGCCAGACGAGCGGCATCGTCGCGGACGGCGAAAGCGTGTGGTCCTGACGCCCCGACGCTGGCGTCAAGCCCGCAGGGATGATCCTGCGGGCGACGGGGGCAAGAAAGCCCGGTCCCCGGGGAGAGCACGCCATAAGCGTTAACACCACCGCGCAGGGAAGGCCGGATGTTCGGCTCGTACCTGTGGTGACTGCCGCCTGCGTTTCTTGTTGCAGGCGGGCCATGGGTGCGAACGGCACCCGGCCTTCCCTGCGCCCTCTCAATGATTTCGAGGGCGACCGTACCGGCAAAGCTCGGGCGAAATCCGCCGCGGGAACGCCGGCGTTTGTCCTCATCGCTGTTTGACATTCAAATCAGAAATCGCGATGGCCATCATCCAAGCCCGGATCTGTAGGGTTGGCTAATCGGCCGCTTGCACAGACGCGCGCCAAGCAAAGGCAGAAGCGTGCCCACCATGCAAGACGATGATGCCGATGAATGGTGGGCTCGGCGCGCCGCGCCTTAGCCCGCCCTACCCTCTACAATCACCACCGCCGCGCGCCTCACGCCACCGGCACGACATCCACGGCGACGCCGAGCCGCTGCTTCGGCGAGCCGACGATGATGCCGTCGACCGGCGAGACGTCGGCGAAGTCGCGGCCGATGCCGAGAATGATATGGTCGTTCGCGACCAGGAGATCGTTGGTCGGATCGAAACCGATCCAGCCGAGCGCCTCCCCGCACCACAGCGAGACCCAGGCGTGGGTGGCGTCCGCGCCCTGGAGGTGCGGCTGGCCCGGCGGCGGGATGGTGCGCAGGTAACCACTGACATAGGCCGCCGGCAGGCCGAGGCCGCGGAGGCCCGCGATCATCACATGGGCAAAATCCTGGCAGACGCCGTGGCGCTTGGCGAACACCTCGTGCAGCGGCGTCGAGATCACGGTCGCCTTCGGCTCGTAGCGAAACTCGGTGCGGATGCGGTGCATCAGCTCGGCCGCGCTCGCGAGCACGCCCTGCCCGACCGGAAAGCTCATCGCGGCATAGGCGGTCACCGGCGAGAGCACCGGCACCAGGGCGCTGGCGAAGACATAGCCGACCGGCGAGCTCGGACCGAGGCTCGTTGCCGCAAACGCGGCGTCGCGCACGCTTTCCCAGGCCGGGCTGTCGGCCGCACGGCCGGGCACGCTGCGCGCGACCGCGACGCGCGACGTCGAATCGATGCGCAGGTGCCGGTGCGCGGCCTCGATCACGATGCTCTCGGTCAGCGTGCCGAAAAAGTCGCGCCGCGTGGTGCGCTCGACGGGCTTCGGCCGGACCTCGACGCGATGCGAGATCAGCTCCTGGCCGTCGCCGCTACGCGGCTCGAGTCGCAGCGAGCATCGCGCGTAACTGACCGGGCTTTCGTAGGAATAGGTGGTGACGTGGCGAATGTCGTAGATCAAGCCAGCCCCGTGAGCTTCTCCGGCCGACTCGCGTTCGGCCCGTGCGGAAAATACTGCAACCCAATGGCGTCGGCGAGCGTCAGCAGGTCCTGCTCGAGCGAAAACAGCGTCTTGCCGTCGAGGGCGGCGGCTTCCGCGGTGATCAGCGTCCCCCGGAGCGCGACCGCGAGCCGCTGCGGCCGCTCGATCAGCCCGGTCTCGCGCAGCGCCGGCAGGCTCGCAACATGCTCGTTCAGCGCCTCGACCTGGAAGGCGACCGAGCGCGGGTTGTACGTGTCGAGCACCACGAGGTCGCGCACCGGCGCCAGCACCGGCCCGACCAGGTAGCGCGAGCGGTAGGTGATCTGGCAGTCCACCAGCGTCAGCAGCACGTCGAGGTCCTCGGGGCTGGCCTCGTCGGAGGCGAACTGGCGGGCGAAGCGGGCAGTGTTGATGGCGCGCTCGGCGCGGCGGCCCATTTCCAGGAAGCGCCAGCCCGCGGCGCGGTTCATGTTCTCCTGCGCCAGGCCTGCGAAGCTCGCCAGCTCCTGCAAGGTCAGTTCGGCCGCGCTGACGACGACGTCGTCGTCCTCGATCTCGTGCGCGAGCCGCGTCGTCATCTCGGTGATGACCTGCCAGGCATCGGGCGACAGCCGCTCGCGCAGCGACGTCGCGGTGCGCTGGGCCGCGCGGAGCAGCGACAGCGCGGAGCCGAAACGCGGCTCCGATCGCAGCGCCTCGGCTGCAACCTTTGCGACCTGCGTGCGCGAGGTCTGCGACACCGCTCCCCAGGCCACCAGCAGCCGCTGGATCCGCTCCGCGGCCTGCTGCATCGCCGAGGAGCCCTTGCCGGGGTCGCGCTGCTGGGTGCCGAGTGCGCGCACCAGCCGCAACGTCGCCTCGGCGCGCTCGAGGTAGCGGCCGAGCCAGAACAGATTGTCCGCCGCCCGGCTCGGCAGCACGCCGGCGATGCGGCGGATGCGCACGGAGTCGGAGGCCGGCAGCAGCGAGGTCGCCGGCACTGCCTTGTCGGAGACCACCCAGACGTCGGCGGCGCGGGCGCCGTCGCCCATCGTCACCGCGCGGGCATCGAGCTGCTCGGCGATCCGGCAGAAGCCGCCGGGCATCAGGGTCCAGCCGTCGGCGGTCGCCGCCGCGAACACCCTGAGCACGAACGGGCGCGGCACGATCCGGCCCTGGTCCCACACCGGCATGGTCGAGAGCCGCACCAGCTCCTGGCCGACATAATCGATGCCGCGCTCGGTGATGGCGCTGGCGAGGCGCTGCCGCTCGGCGGGCGGCAATTCGCCGGCGAGCACCGGGCCGTTGCTCTCGAAGCCGGGCACGCCGCGGCCATAGGCGCTTTCGATCGCGAGCTCGTCGAGCCGCGACAGCACCTCCTCCCGCGCGTCCTTCTGGCCGCACCACCAGGTCGCCATATGCGGCATCTTCAGCTCCTCACCGAAGAGGCGGCGGCAAAGGCCGGGCAGGAAGCCGAGCAGCGCCCGCGCCTCGAGTACGCCCGAGCCCGGCATGTTGGCGACCACGACGCCGTTCTTGCGCAGCACATCGATCAGGCCGGGCACGCCGAGCCGCGAGGCGGCGTCGAGCTCGAGCGGATCGAGCGAGTTGGAATCGACCCGGCGGAGCAGCACGTCGAGCCGCTTCAGGCCTGCGACGGTCCGGATGTGGACGCGGTCGCCGGAGACGGCGAGGTCGTCGCCCTCGACCAAGAGGAAGCCGAGATAGCGCGCCAGCGTCGCCTGCTCGAAATAGGTCTCGCTGAAGCTGCCGGGGCTCAGCACACCGATGCGCGGCTCGTCGCGGTCGGCGGCCCGGTGGAGCGAGGCGCGGAACGCTTCAAAGAACGGCGCCACCCGCTCGACATTCATCGACTTGTAGAGCGAGGCGAAGGCCCGCGACAGCACGAGGCGGTTTTCCAGCGCGTAGCCGGCGCCCGATGGCGCCTGGGTGCGGTCGCCGAGCACCCACCAGCGGCCGTCAGGGCCGCGGCCGACATCGGCGGCGTAGAGCGAGAGATAGCGGCCACCCGGCGGCTTCAGGCCGCAGATGGGGCGCAGATATTCGGCGCTGCCGGCGATCGCCGCGGCCGGGATCGCGCCCTCGGCGATCAGGCGGCCCTCGCCATAGAGGTCGCGCAGCACGAGCTCGAGGAGCTGGGCGCGCTGCGCAATGCCGGCGGAGAGAAGCTGCCAGTCGGCCTCGTCGATCAGGAGCGGCAGATGGCTGAGCGGCCAGAGCCGCTCGGCGCTCTCGCCCGGAGCGCGGTACGTGACGCCGGCCTCGCGCAGATGACGGTCGGCGGCGGCGAAGCGGCGCTCGATGTCGCTGGGCGCGAGGTTCGCGAAGGCGTCGAAGAAGCGGCTCCAGACCCCGCGCGGGGTGCCGTCGTCGGCGATGTATTCGTCGGGAATGCCGGGAAGGCGGACATAGTCGCGCATCCAATGCGCGACCCGGCGCTGGCCCGGGCGGGCCTTGGCCGCAGCCTGCCCACCCGCCTGACTGTCGCCCTGCCCGGCCTCCGAGCCGGTGACCTCAGCCATTCAAGACTCTCCCCAAAGCCTCATTCTTCAATGCGGGAGCGGTGTTCTCAAGTCGAGAGTCAGCGGAAATTCCAGGCTGCGCTCCTCGCGCGGCGGATCGATCCGCCCGGGGGTGTGGCCGTGGTCCTGAAACCGCGCCAGCCGCCGCGCCTCGGCCTCGTAAGAATTGACCGGTTTTGTTTCATAATTGCGACCGCCGGGGTGGGCGACGTGATAGACGCAGCCGCCGAGCGACCGTCCGTTCCAGGTGTCGATCAGGTCGAAGGTCAGAGGTGCGTGAACGGGGATGGTCGGGTGCAGGCCGGAGGCCGGCTGCCAGGCCTTGAAGCGGACGGCGGCCACCGCCTCGCCCGCGCGCCCGGTCGGCGTCATCGGCATCCGCCGGCCGTTGCAGCTCACGACGTGGCGGCCCTCGACGAAGCCCTCGGCCTTGACCTGCAGCCGCTCCACCGAGCTGTCGACGTAACGGACGGTGCCGCCGGCGGTGCCCTCCTCGCCCAGCACGTGCCAGGGCTCCAGCGCCTGGCGCAATTCCAGCGTCACACCGCCATGATGGACCCGGCCGAACGCGGGAAAGCGGAATTCGAGCTGGGCGAGGTACCAGTCCGGGGAGAAGTCGTAAGCAGAGCGCCGCAGCTCATCCAGCATGTCGAGAAAGTCCTCCCAGATGAAGTGCGGCAACATGAAGCGGTCGTGCAGCGCGGTGCCCCAGCGCACGAATTTGCCGTCCTGCGGCTCGCGCCAGAGCTTTGCGATCAGCGCGCGGACCAGGAGCTGCTGCGCCAGCGACATCCGCGGGTCCGGCGGCATTTCGAGCGCCCGGAATTCCACCAGGCCGAGCCGGCCGGTCGGGCTGTCCGGCGAGAACAGCTTGTCGATGCAGATTTCGGCGCGGTGGGTGTTGCCGGTGATGTCGACCAGGATATGCCGGAACAGCCGGTCGACCAGCCACAAGGGTCCGGTCTCGCCGGGCGGCGGCACCTTGGAGAGCGCGATCTCCAGCTCATAGAGGCTGTCGTGCCGCGCCTCGTCGATTCGCGGCGCCTGACTGGTCGGGCCGATGAACATGCCGGAGAAGAAATAGGACAGCGACGGATGCCGCTGCCAGTACAGCACGAGACTCTTCAGCAGGTCGGGGCGGCGCAGGAAGGGGGAATCCGAAGGCGTTCCCCCGCCGACTACCACATGGTTGCCGCCGCCGGTGCCGGTATGCCTGCCGTCGATCAGGAAACGGTTGGCCCCGAGCCGGGTTTTTGCCGCGTCCTCGTAAAGTCCGAAGGTGATGTCGACGGCCTCGCGCCAGCTCGCCGCCGGCTGGATGTTGATCTCGATCACGCCGGGATCAGGCGTCACCTTGATGACTTCG
>NZ_JAFAVV010000193.1 GCF_019242285.1 Bradyrhizobium sp. | reverse complement strand
CGCCGGCCAGGTGCGTCCGCTCTGCGTGTTCGACAAGGAGCGGATTTCATACACGGCCAAGGTCACCGAGACGCAGTCCTGGCACGACATCCCGACCTGCAAGGAGGAGGGGTTGGACGTCCAATATCTGATGCTGCGCGCGATCTTCCTGCCCGGCAAGGTGACGGCGGAGCAGCAGGCGTTCTATGTCGACCTGTTCCAGAAGGTCACCCAGACGGCGGAGTACAAGGACTACATGGAGAAGCAGGCGCTGAAGCCGATCTTTCTGACCGGCCGCGACATGCTGCAATTCCTGGAGGAGGACGACGCGCTCAACAAGCAGCTGATGACCGAAGCCGGCTTCGTCGCGAAGTGAGGTTATGTTGCCGAGCTCTTGCGCTCCCTCGCCTCGTTCTATAGGGGGAGGGTTGGGGTGAGGGGCAGACGCTCGGGTGGTGGGAGCCGCTAGCTAGAGCTGTTCCCTCTCACCCGGATTGCATCTTGCGATGCCATCCGACCTCTCCCTGCGCGCGGGGAAAGGTGAGCAACCTCAAGCCTTCTATTCAATGATGTCCCAATCCGAAGAACTCGAAATCGTCGTCGATGATCCGACCGCGCCGGAGGCCGATTCGCCGGCGGTCGTGAGCAACCGTGTGGTCGATGCCACGACCTCGCTGCTGCTGCTCGTGCTGGCGGTCATCCTCGGCTACGACAACTGGCGCACCGGCATCTCCTGGGATTCGGCCGGGCCTCAGGCCGGCTATTTCCCGTTCTATCTCGCGCTGGTCTTGGCCGGCGCCAGCCTCTACGGCCTCGTCGCCGCGCTGCTGTCGGGCCGCGAGGCCGCGGAGGTCTTCGTCACCCGCGCGCAGGCGCGCCGGGTGATGGCGGTGTTCGTGCCGACCTTGTTGTTCTGCCTGGCGACGCAGTTCCTCGGGCTCTATGTCGCGAGCTTCCTGTTGATCGCCGGCTTCATGCGCCTCATCGGCAGGATCGCGTGGTGGAAATCGCTGCTGACCGCCTTCCTGTTCACTGCGGCGATGTTCGTGACCTTCGACATCGCCTTCGACGTCATCATGCCGAAAGGGCCACTGGAAGCAGCCTTCGGCTATTAGCGAGTTGTCATGACGTATCCGTCATTGCGGTCCGCAGGGTGGGCCAAGGCGCGCAGCGCTATGCCTACCCTCCATCGGCGCCATTGCCCTGAATGGTGGGCACGCTTTCGCCTTCGCTGGCCGCTTCGCCAAAAGCCTAGCCCACCCTGCGATTCCGTGTTCGTGGCGGTGCGCTGATGGAAGCCTTCGGTCTCCTGCTGCACGGCTTTGCCGTCCTGCTGACCTGGAAGACGCTCGCACTGATGATGCTCGGGCTCGTGCTCGGCGTGTTCGTCGGCGTGCTGCCGGGGCTCGGCGGCCCCAATGGGGTCGCGATCCTGCTGCCGCTCACCTTCACCATGGATCCGACCTCGGCCATCGTGATGCTGTCCTGCATCTATTGGGGCGCGCTGTTCGGCGGCGCCATCACCTCGATCCTGTTCAACATTCCCGGCGAAGCCTGGTCGGTCGCGACCACCTTCGACGGCTACCCGATGGCGCAGCAGGGCAGGGCGGCCGAGGCGCTGACCGCGGCCTTCACCTCCTCCTTCGTCGGCTCGCTGGTCGCGGTGCTGCTGATCACCTTCCTGGCGCCGCTGATCTCGTCCTTCGCGCTGAAGTTCGGGCCGCCGGAATTCTTCGCCGTGTATCTGTTGACCTTCTGCTCCTTCGTCGGCCTCGGCCGCGAGGCCAAGCACAAGACGGTAATCTCGATGTCGCTCGGCCTGCTGCTCGCCGGCGTCGGCATGGACACGGTGTCCGGGCAGCTCCGCATGACCTTCGGCTCCGGCGAATTGTTGCGCGGCATCAACTTCCTGGTTGCGGTGATCGGCCTGTTCGGCATCAGCGAGATCCTGCTTACGATGGAGGAGCGGCTGGCGTTGCGCGGCCATGCCGCCGCGATCTCGCTGCGCGTCGTGCTCTCGGTGTGGAAGGACCTGCCAAAGTACTGGGTGACGCTGCTGCGCTCCTCCTTCATCGGCTGCTGGCTCGGCATCACGCCGGGCGGCGCGATCGCCGCCTCCTTCATGGGCTACAATCTCGCCAAACGCTTCGCCAAGGAGCCGGACAGTTTTGGCAAAGGCCGCATCGAAGGCGTGTTCGCGCCGGAGACGGCGGCGCACGCCTCCGGTACCTCGGCGCTACTGCCGATGCTGGCGCTCGGCATTCCCGGCTCCGGCACCGCGGCGATCCTGCTCGGCGGACTGATGGTGTGGGGCCTCAATCCAGGGCCGCTGCTGTTCGTCGAGCACAAGGATTTCGTCTGGGGCCTGATCGCCTCGATGTATCTCGGCAACATCGTCGGCCTGGCGCTGGTGCTGACCACGGTGCCGGTGTTCGCCTCGATCCTCCGGGTGCCGTTCGCGGCGGTGGCGCCGATGATCGTGGTCTCCTGCGCGATCGGCGCCTATGCGATCCAGAACGCGATGTTCGACATCTGGCTGATGCTCGGTTTCGGCATCGCCGGCTATGTCTTCAAGAAGATCGGCATCCCCCTGGCGCCGTTCACGCTGGCGCTCGTGCTCGGCAACCGCGCCGAGGACGCCTTTCGCCTGTCCATGATCGGCTCCGGCGGCGATATGCGCGTGTTCTGGTCGAACTATCTCGTCGGGTCGATCACGACGCTTGCGATCGTGCTGTTGTTCTGGCCGCTGATCAGCGGCACCTGGGAGCGTATCGGCAGGCGATGGCATCCTGCGAAAGTGCCGGGATGATCAGGGGCCGGTTCATCTCCGGGGAGGATTCGTCTCCGACCAGTTGCGGAACTGATCGAGATCGTGGCGGCTTTGTTCTTGAGCCGATCGGGGCGTGTCCAATTGGAAATGCGCACCGCTTGCAGCGGGTGACGCTGCCAGCAGCTCCTCGGCAGCCTTGAATCGGGTCCAGCCGGGGAGCGAGGAGGCCAGATTGATCTCGTTCCATTTCGGATGGAACGGCGGCTTCTTGAACTGGCCGAACCGGTCGAAGAAATACTGCACGAAGCGGGCGACGCGGCGATACCGGGCCGTATTGGCAGGCCAGTTGTACACCGCCAGCACCTGCGGCACTCCGATGGTTTCGATGGATTCGCCGGGCGGGATCAGATTGGGATAGTCCTTCGAGGTCAGCTCGGTCGGAACGTAGTAGTCCTGCAAGAGCTTGGAGTACGGTACCTCCAGGAAGTGGAATCCCGGCTCAGGCTTGAACTTCGTGAAAAGATCGGTCGGTTTGCCCGTGACATGGACGATGCCGGCGATCTCGCCGGTTCTCATCTTTTCGAGCGCCACCGAGTTGTTGATGAAGACTTTCTCCGCATTGATGTGCAGGCGATCGAACACGATGCCGCCCGTCAGGTTCGCCGCGCTGCCCACGGTGTTGAAGCTGACCTTCTTGCCCGCGAGATCTTCCAGCGTCCTGATCTCGGGACGGACATAGACGTGCATCTCGTTGATATAGAACGAGCAGAGGTAGCGAATCCGCTCCTTGATGCGCGTGAGCGTTCCGTTGCGGACATAGTCGTCAAGCACGTCGGCCGAAGTGATGGTGATGTCGACGCCCTTGAGATAGAGCAGGTCCTCCACGTTGCCGAGCGCCCCGTAGGTCACCATCGGCAGCACGCGCAAATTGGGCCGGTCATCCAGGACCTTGGCCATTTCGGCGGCGAACCGGATGTTGGTACCTTCGAGCAGCCCGCCGGCGATGCCGACCGTCCACTCATTGGATTCCTGGATCTTGTTTCCTTCGCCGACGACGACTGCCGTCGTGGCACGTCCGCTTTGGGGGGTCTGAGAGAAGACTGAGGTTGTTGACGCTGCCGTCACAGCCAATGACACCGCAAGCACGCTCAACAAAACCGGGCCACGCATCACGCATACTCTTGCTTTTATTCGGCCTCATTAAGTTCACCGTACAGCAGCAGCGGCTTGGCTGACAGAGACAAATGGCAATTTTAAATTTCGGGACCTGAGAGGCGATGCCAAAAATCCACCGCAGTTCGCTTGCGCTCGGTCACTCGATCGTGATCGCGCCGTGTGTGCAATCATGGATTGCGGAGCGCGAAAAAAGCCCGGCGAGCCGGGCTTTTTGCTGCACCATCGAAGCTGGTCCGGCTTCACACCACCTTGCGCCGGCGCAACTCGGCGATCTCCTCGGTGCCGAAGCCGAACTCGGCCAGCACCTCCTCGGTCTGCTCGCCGAAATCCGGCGGCCGGGCCGCCATCGTGCTCGGGGTGCGCGACAGCGTGACGGGCTGGCCGACCAGGCAGATGTGGCGGTTCTCGTCGTTCGGCACGTGCTGGGCCATGCCGAGATGCTCGACCTGCTCGTCGGCGAACACCTGGTCGATGGAATAGATCGGGCCGCAGGGCACGCCGGCGGCGTTGAACTCGTTGACCCAGGCCTCGGTGGACTTCTTTTCGGTCAACTTGCCGATCGCCGCGTTCAGCGCCTTGCGGTTCTTGGAGCGCGAGGGCGCATCGGCATAGTCGGGGTCGGTGAGGAATTCCGGCGCGCCGACGGTCTGCGCGAAGCGCTCCCAGATCCGCCCCCCCGTGGTGGCGATGTTGAGGTAGCCGTCGGCGGTCTTGAACACACCGGTCGGAATCGAGGTCGGGTGGTCGTTGCCGGCCTGCTGGGCCACCTCCTTGTCCATCAGCCAGCGCGCGGCCTGGAAATCCAGCATGAAGATCTGCGCCTGCAGCAACGAAGTCTGCACCCACTGGCCCTCGCCGGAGACGTCGCGCTCCAATAACGCGGTCAGGATGCCGAGCGCGCAGAACAGCCCGGCGGTGAGGTCGGCCACGGGAATGCCGACCCGCATCGGGCCCTCGCCCGGCGCGCCGGTGATCGACATCAGCCCGCCCATGCCCTGCGCGATCTGGTCGAAGCCGGGGCGCTTCTGATAGGGACCGTCCTGCCCGAAGCCGGAAATGCTGCCATAGACGATGCGCGGATTGACCTTGCGCACACTCTCATAGTCGACGCCGAGCTTGGCCTTGACGTCGGGCCGATAGTTCTCGACCACGACGTCGGCCTTCTCGACGAGTCGCATGAACACCTCGCGGCCTTTCGGGTCCTTCAGGTTGAGCGCGATCGCCCGCTTGTTGCGGTGCAAGTTCTGGAAATCGAAGCCGCGGCGGGGCCCGCCCATCTGCTCCCCGCCATCCTCCAGCAATGCGTCGACCTTGATGACATTGGCGCCCCAATCGGCAAGCTGCCGCACGCAGGTCGGGCCGGCGCGCACCCGGGTCAGGTCAAGCACGGTGAAGCGGGACAGGGCTTGCGAGGCACGCGGAAACGGCATTCGGACGGCTCCGGAAAGAGGGAGTTTGATTTGATGGGTCAAAATTGTCGCAAATTCAATAGTGCAAGGCGCGCAGCAGGAATGCCACGGCCGGATTGGCGGCGTCCCGTCGCGCGCGTGGTCGCCGGAACGTCGCCCCCGGTGATTTTGCGGGCGGAGGCACCGAAAATTAATCTTGGAATAACCCAGCGCTGGGCTAATGAGACGTGCAGTTTTTCGCTGACTGATTTGCTTCGGACCCCTCGTAGCGCTTGGCCGGACGGCAGCCTCTTGTTTTTCGACGGAGCTGAACGATGACCGCAAAATCCGGAGCCGACCCGCTTCATTCCTGGGACGACCTGTCCGGCGGCGACCAGGGTGCATTTTATTTCAATTTCTCCCAGTCGCAGGGGCCAGATCCCGCAGGGCCTGGTCCGGTCCTGGTGCCGGATGAAACCATTGAGGCCAATTCGGCCAACAACGGGCCCGGCGGTCCCGGCTCGGTGATCGCGATGACCGGCGGCGGGATCACCATCAATCTCGAATTCGATGCGGCCGCGATGGCGGCGCCTGCGAGTTTTCGCGCGGGCATTCAGCAAGCCGCGGCGATCCTCGCTGCGACCATCGCCGATCCGATCACGGTCAACATCGCGATCGATTACAGCGGCGTCGGCGGCGGCGCGGCTGGCGGTCCGGAAGGCGGCCTCTACGTCAATTATTCGACGGTCCGAGCCGACCTCGTGAGCCACGCGACGGCGGGCGACAAGACGTTCAACGTGCTGCCAAGCGGGACCACGTTCGATGGCCAGCCCTACGTGGCAGTCTGGGACGCCCAGCTCAAGCTGTGGGGCTTGGCGATGCCGTCCGACTACACGGGCATCGACGGCAGCGCCACCTTCGCCACCGACATCAATCCGAATCTCCTGGTCGGCGTCGCGCTGCACGAGCTTACCCACGCGATCGGCCGCGTGCCCTACGGCGTGTCGAGCAACCCGACCTATTCCAGTCCGTATCCGGACATCTTCGATTTCTTCCGCTATACGAGCCCCGGCCAGCCGCTCCTCGACGGCGACAGCAGCGCGCCGGCGGCCTATTTCTCGCTCGACGGCGGCAACACCAGGCTCGCCGCCTATGGCCAGACGTCGGATGCGAGCGACTTTCTCAACGGCGGCGTCCAGGGATCGAACGACCCCTTCAACGAATTCTATTCGAACAACACGCTGCAATCGCTGACCGGCGTCGACCTCAAGCAGCTCGACGCGCTCGGCTACCAGATCAACTCGTCGCTGAACACGACTATCGAGGCGGCCGGTGCGACCAGCCTGGTCAAGCTCGCCAACAACTACTTCCTGACGACGATCACGACCGGGCTCGGTCCGGAGCTGAAATTGAGCGGGACCCCGGTCGCGGCCGGCCAGTTTGGAAGTATCGCGCCCATCGGGGTCGAAGCGATCACGGGCGGATATGAGGTCGCCTGGAAAGACACGAGCAACGGTCAGTACACGGTCTGGGCGACCGACAGTAACGGCAACTTCACCAACATTCTGTACGGGCCCGGATCGGGCAACAGCCCAGCGCTCGAACAGCTGGAGACGAGTTTCCAACAGGATCTGAACGGCGACGGCACGATCGGCGTATCTATGACGGTGATCGAGGCATTTGGATCCACCAAGCTGGCGCAGCTGGGCAGCAACTATTTCCTCAATCCCGCCGCCGGCGGAACGGGGCCGGAGCTGAAGTTGAGCGGCACTCCGGTCACGGTGGGCCAGTTTGGAAGTATCGCGCCCATCGGGGTCGAAGCGATCACAGGCGGCTATGAGGTCGCCTGGAAAGACACGAGCACCGGACAGTACACGGTCTGGGCGACCGACAGTAACGGCAACTTCACCAACATTCTGTTTGGGCCCGGATCGGGCAACAGCCCAGCGCTCGAACAGCTTGAGCCGAGTTTCCAACAGGAT
>NZ_JAFAVV010000023.1 GCF_019242285.1 Bradyrhizobium sp. | reverse complement strand
TGCTGGGAAGCGACAGGTTCCATGGAAGCATTCGCCTTAGGCTCAGATGTACTTCTGCTGCTTCTTCCATTCGGCCTCGAGCTCGAGGATCTTGCCCCAATCGGCGGGCCTCACATCGATGATGAACGGCTCCTTCGGCGTGGTCTGGCCCCAGCCGATGGCGTAGCCGATCGTGGTATGGTCGTCGCGCATGGTGATGGTGCCGTCGACACCGAACGGCGTGTTGATCTTCATGCCGGTCAGCGCATCGGCCAGCGCCTTGGCGTCGAGCGAGTTCGCCTTCTTGACGGCCTGCTCGTAGAACTGCATCGCCACCGTGTTCTGCCATGACCAGTTGGTCGGCCGCTCGTTCCATCGCTTCAGATAGGCCTGGCCCCATTCCTTGTTGGCGGGCGTGTCCGGGAACGTCTCCAGATAGCGCGTCGCCGACTGGATGCCGGGCGGCAGGTTCTTGATGGCGGCCAGCACGGGATAGTCGACGTTCGGGGTCGCCACCGTCATCTGCGAGAACAGCGCATAGACGTTGCCCTGATTGACGAAGGCCGAGAGGTCGCCGGCATAGAGCAGCGTGAACAGCGCCTGGGGCTTGGCCTGGATCAGCTTGGTGATGACCTCGGTGAAGTCGGGCTGGCCGAGCTTGGGCCAGGCTTCGGTGACGACCTCGACGTCGGGCTTGAACTGCTTGAAGAATTGCAGGTACTGCGCGGTCGTGTCGCGACCATAGGCGTAATCCGGCGAACAGGTCGCCCATTTGTTGATCTTCTTGGCATTGGCGTAGTCGGAGAGATAGATGCTGCCGGCCACCGCGTCGTGCACGCCCTGGCGCGCGACGCGGAAAGCCGTGGCGACGCGGATCTTGGGATCAGCCGTCAGCGACGAGGTCTCGCTGTTGGTGTGGATGCAGGCGATGCTGCCGAGGTCGCGCACCACCTCCTGGACCGCAAAGGAGGCGGACGAGGCCTCGGCATCGATCAGAAGCTCGCAGCCCGTCGAGTTCACCAGCTCGCGGGCCACGCGGGCGGCCTCCTGGGGCTGGCCCTTGGAATCGCGGTAGACGAATTCGATCTGGCGGCCGAGAAAGCCGCCGGCGGCGTTGATGCGATCCTGCTCCATCATCAGCGCATTGCGCGAGGAGGTGCCAAGCAGGGCGATCGGTCCCGACAGGATGCTCTGCATGCCGATGCGCAGCGTATTGGCCTGTGCCCTGGCCACCCAGGGAGCCGCCAGCAGGCCAACCGTCCCACCGGCCAGTATCGTGCGACGCGTGATGAGCCCGCTCATTGAACCGTACCTTCCCTGTTGCCGCTGCCCGGTTTTGAAAATACCGGCTGTTTGTCGGGAGCCGAGCTTAGATCGGCGATGGCGGCCTGATCAAGCTGGCTGTGTTGCGTCAACGCGCTGGCGGACGCCGGCCGCGACGTTCAGCCACGTGCGAACTCGTTCTCGCGACGTGAGACGCCCGAGCTGTGCAGGAAGGACCACCCTCGAGAATCAAGAGGGCGCAGGGAAGACCGGGCATCGGCTGATGCCCATGGCCCCCGTGCAGCAGATAACGCACGGGGTAGGAACCACAGGTTCAGCCGCAAATACCCGGCCTTCCCTGCGCGATGGTTTACGGTTTATAGCGCGCTCTCCCGGGTGAACGGGCTCTCTTGCCACCCTCGCCTCGCATCGTTCCTGCGAGACTTGATCCCAGCGTCGCGGGATCAGGACCACACGCCTTCGCCGTCCGCAGCCGATGCCGCTCGTCGCGCGACACCCTCCGCGTCCACCGCATCCCGCCCCACGTTCGTGACGACGCGTACGCCCCTCTGGTCGAGGCGGGATGGGCGTATATAGACCTAATTTCGGAAAAACGAAAGAATAAAATTTGCGCAGGGCTGGCTGATGGGAACGATCGCGCTGAATCGCATGACGAACTTTCTGTTTCCGCGCAGACGATTTCGTCACGTTTCCGGCTCACCGGGCGCCGTGGCAAGCCGTTCATCCGGACTGATTCGCCTGACGTCCGGCAACCAGTTGGCGTTTACGCCCTTGCCTGTCGGAAAGGCCGTTGACCGGTTACGACCGCAGGTCATGCCTCACGAGCATCCGCGGCAAATCCGTTGCTATCGACGCGATGCGCCGCATTTGCGACCTCGCCCGTCCGACGACAGACATGACGGGGCGGTCCGGCTAAGTCGCGAATGACCCCAACCGGTCATGGGGCGCAGCCATTCCAGCCTTCGGAATTCTCAGTTAGGCGTTTGGATTTCGAGTCTTCGACACGAAGCGCTGTCGGCGTTGGTTGGTCTCGTTCGTCCTCTGGATGGGCGCCGCTGCGGCGGCGTCAGTGAACGGCAGCAACAGGGAGGAAGTCGTGACACACGGAAGTTTCACTTGGAACGAACTCTACACGCGTGACGTCGAGGCCGCCAAGGCTTTCTATGCCGCGACCATCGGCTGGACCTTCGAGGGCATGTCGATGGCGCACCAGAACCGCACTTACTGGATCGCCAAGGCCGAGGGCAGGCCGGTTGCCGGCATTCTCGACATGCGCGGCATCGTTCCCGACAGCGATCCGCCGCACTGGCTGAGCTATCTCGAAGTCGATGATGTCGATCGATGCGCAGCCGAGATCGAGCGTCATGGCGGCCGAATAGTGCGGGCGCCATTCGATATCCCTAATTTCGGACGCATCGCCATCGGGGCCGACGTCACCGGCGCGTTCCTGGCTTGGGTGAGTTCGAAGCGCTGATGCGGGCACACGCCGGTGGTCTTCGACCAGGAGGCCGTGCCAACACTGTGAGGTTCGGGCCTTGTTGTTGTGGGGGCGGCGGCGCTACCTCTATTGATGGCCTCACCCGAACCTCTGGTGGAATCGCCGCGTAGGTCGGCTGCCTGAAGGCAAGCCGACTTCCGCCGTTTCATTCAAGATTTGGTGTTGTTCTGAATCAACGGCTCGGGATTCTTCGCGAAGAGCCGCGGCGCCAAAGGGTCTCCAAGCCGATCGATGAGTTTCACCCTACAGGCACCGCAACGTGCCGTCGGGCATAGGAGTGGCCGGATGGCCGGTCCTTCGAATGCACCAGGCTTGATTTTGTCCCCCAAAGACGCAACGGCCCCACGCGTTGCGATGGCCGTTTGGACCGCATCCGCCCAACGCTGCGGCTGGCGTGGTGATTGACACCAGCGCAGTAGAGAGAACAACTATACCCAATAGAGAGGCAGCAAGAACTTTCATGGCGATCTCCATTTCTAAGTGTACCGCTGTGAACCGCGGGCCCACCGGCGCATTGAAAGATGGGAGATCCTTGTTGAATGGGTAATGAACAAAAGGGACTTGGCGGGTTGGAGCCGAAGGCGTAACCCGCCATCCCGCCAATTCATAACGGCGGATCATGATCCGCACTTTGCCAGAATCTCGTCGACGACGCGTTCGATCGGCATCGTGGCGTCGATCGTGACACTCAGCTCCAGCAAGAAAGCAAGCCTCCGAGGCCAGGCCCAATTGTGGCCATTCTATGCTCTGTACGTAAAAGACGAAGTGTCGTCAGAGCTCCACAAATCCATGCTATCGATTGCTGAGAGTGTGGAGCAGGCAATGCTTGATTTCCAACCCTATTTGCGGCGGCCCATTTCTACCCTGGCCGCCATCGCGTCTGATCCGATTGAATCATGGATGCGGTTTCGCGAGCAATATGCCGCGCATCGCGAGGGCCACGCGCCGCCGGATCTCTATCAGCCCGACAATGATTGGGAGGTGCGCCTGCACTCTCTGATCAATCTGTCCGCACCGGACGAATTGCTGTCGGAGTTCCGGGAGCTGTGGTCCGCCGTCATGAGCGAACTGCAGGCGAAGGGAATTCGGGCCGGCCCTGAAAGTTTCAAGGGCTGGAACGACGGCGATGCCGGCTTCGTGCGCGCCATCTGGTGTGTGGTCCGCCATCTGAAGCCGACAACCATCGTTGAGACCGGCGTCGCTCATGGCGTCACGTCGCGCTTCATTCTCGAGGCGCTGGAGCGAAACGGCAACGGCCATCTCTGGAGCATTGATCGGCCTCCGGTCGAGCCCGAATGGAAGCAGCAGGTCGGAGTAGCCGTTGGCGACAGATTTCGGGATCGCTGGTCCTACATCCTCGGGTCGAGCAGGCGACGCCTGCCCGACCTCCTGACGCAGCTCGGAACGATTGACTTTTTCATACACGACAGTTTGCACAGCGAACGGAATGTTCGCTTCGAAGTCGACCTGGCGTGGGCAGCCTTGCGGCCGGGGGGACTGATCGTCGTCGACGACATCGACGTGAATCGGGGCTTCCATAGTTTCACGCAATCCGTTCCAGGCCAGCGTTCGCTGGTCTGCGAGGCAGAACCCCTGCGTCCCGATTCCCGGCGTCACAACGGAAAGGGGATGTTCGGCATCGCTGTCAAGGAACGAGCCGCCCGCTAGCGTCAACTTGCTCGTCGAGCAATTTCGACGGCCGCACCATCCACCGCTTCGCGGCGCGCGGCCCTCAATAGCGCGAGCGAAGAGCGCCGAGATAATCCGACAGCGTGGTCGGGTCGCCACGCGTGCTTTGCCGCGCTGGCTGGCCGCTCAAGAGCACGCCGGCTTCGGTCTTGTAGTCAGGAGCCACGCCGCTGGCCGGCCTTGGCGGCTGGTTGAGGATCTTGAGATATCGGTCATAGTCTTGCTGCGTGCCGACGAAGATGCAGACGCAATGCTCCGGCTCGGCGTAGGAATAGCGCAGGGCTTCGCCAACCCCATTGGTGACGAAGCGGTGCGCCGGCAGCGCATGCAGCGCCTTTTGCCCGGCGGCATCGTTGGCGACCTGAATACGAAAGCCGGCGGACGACAGATAGAAACTGGTCTTGTCCAGGGATGGACGGTTCGGCGCTTCGGCAGCGGACACGACGGAAGTGCCGAGCGACAACATGACGGCCGCAAATCGACACGAGGCCCTGAAACGGTGGCCCCGCAATAGCCGCCGGTGGCCTGCGGCGTGCGGCCGGTTGATGGGTGCTGGCATGACCAATCCCCTCCGAGGCTTGCCCCGCCCGTTGCGCGGGCCATGACGATCCGCACGATGCACCAGGATTGTGTTGAACCTCGATCGGCATCAGGCCGAAACGACGGAATCTGCCGTTGCGGGCTTCGTCGTCCAGCGCGCCACGTGGTGGGACCGCGTCACCGGCGGCACCTCGTTCGTGCCGGCGGTGCAGCGCCTGTTCGCCGAACGCTTCGGCACGGAGCGGCTCACCTCGGCCGATCGGTTCGAATCCATCGCCTACGGCCTCGCCTTGATCGGCCGCGCGCCGGACCCTGATCGCTGGACGGTGCAGTCAGCGGTGTCAGAGCACGCACCGTCGTAAGGCGGTCGCGTTGCTTGCGGGCGATTAGGATGTAAACTCGTCAGCATGATGGGTTTGCGTTGGCTGTGTCTGCTCGGTCTTCTCTGTCTGATCGCCTCATACTCTGCGGTCGCCGAGGACTATCCTTCCCGCACCATCACCATCGTGGTGCCCAATCCGCCCGGCGGCCCCTCGGACCTGTTCGCCCGCTGGATCGGAAACCTGATGGGCCAGAGGCTGGGGCAGCAGATCATCGTCGAAAACGTGGGAGGGGCCAGCGGCACGATCGGTGCAAGCCGCGTCGCCCAGGCTGCGCCCGACGGCTACACGCTGCTCATGCACAACATCACTTTCGCGGCGGCGCCTGCGCTCTACAAGAGGCACACCTATGATCCTCTCGGGGATTTCGATCCGATCGGCCTCGTGACCGAGACGCCGCAGGCCGTCGTGACCAAGAAGGCGATCACCGCGACGAATCTGCGCGAGCTGATCGCCTACATCAGGGCGAACCGCGAGACCATCAACCTCGCTGACGCAGGACGAGGCAGCGCCTCCTATCTCTGCAACCTGTTCTTCGCGCAGGCCATCGGCGCGTCGATGACGGCCGTTTCCTATCGCGGCATGAAGCCGGCGCTGAACGACCTGCTGGCGGGCCAGGTCGATCTCATGTGCGACCAGGTCGCCAACACGGCCGAGCAGATCAAGGCGGGGAACATCAACGCCTATTGCGTGACCACGCGTGAAAGACTGGCGCAACTGCCGTCTCTGCCGACCTGCGACGAGGCAGGACTGCCGCATCTCGAAACCAGCGTCTGGGTCGCGCTTCTCGGCCCGAAGGGGATGCCGCAGAATGTTGTCGGCAAGCTCGCCGCCGCCTTGCGGCAAGCGCTGCACGACCCGGACCTGGCGCAAAAGCTCGCCACGCTCTCGACCACCATCATTGCGGACGGTCTGGCCACCCCGGAAGGTGCGCGCGCGTTCATCGCTGCGGAGGTGAGCAAATGGAGCGGGACGCTGAACGCGATGCGCGTTGCGCCTGAGTAGAGTGTCGAGCTCGAAAGTCTTTCTTGGGGTCGCGCTAGCCGCAGTTCCACACCGGACCGATCGGCGTCCGCGTCCAGCAGGGTCCGAAACTGCCGCCATTGTAATGGCCGCGGTAGAAGCCGGGACGGCCGAAATAGTGCCACTCGCCGTCATAGCCGAGATATTCCGGCGTCGGATCGATGTACCAGTGACGGCGCTTGTAGCCGGGCGGGCCACGCTCGGCCTCTCGCAAGTTCGGCGGCGCGCTGTTGCTCGGCGGCTGCTGATAGCCGGGCAGGAAGCCATAGCCGTGCCAGCGCGCCGGGTGCCGCTTGGCGGCGGGCGCGGCGAGCGCAAGGGCCGGCAATGTCAGGAGGATGGCAATCGCGAGCATTGCACGCGAAAGGGATGATGGGCGTGACATGGCCGGCATATACACTGTTCGCCCTCCAAATGCGATTTAAAATCGAGCGAGAACGGTAGGGTGGGCTGAGCGGGCTTCTTGCGCCGATGCGTGACACACGAAAGGCGAAGCGTGCCCACCATTGCGGAGCACAGCTGTCGAGAGAATGGTGGGCACGCTGCGCTTAGCCCAGCCTACGGCCCTTCCGATTTCCGCGCACCGCGAAATCCCATCGCCAGCACGTAGCGCTCGGACGAATCCTGCCGGCTCGATGCCGGCTTGACGTGGCGCACGCTCGTAAAATCCCGCTTCAATTGCGCCAGCAGCTCGGCGTCGGCGCCGCTCTGGAACACCTTTGCGAGAAACGTGCCGCCGGGATTGAGCACCTCCACGGCAAACGCGGCGGCGATCTCGACCAGGCCGACGATGCGGAGCTGGTCGGTCTTGCGGTGGCCGGTGGTGTTGGCAGCCATGTCGGACAGCACGACGTCGGCGCGGCCGCCGAGCATCGCGGTGAGCTTTTCGGGCGCGTCGGCGGCATGGAAATCGAGCTGCGCGAAGCTGACGCCGACAATCTCCGGCATCTCCAAAAGGTCGATCGCGACCACCCTGCCCTTGCCGTCGGCGGCGCCGACGCGTTTCGCCGCGATCTGGCTCCAGCCGCCGGGCGCGGCGCCGAGATCGACCACGGTCATGCCGGGCTTGAGGAAGTGGTGCTTGTCGTCGATCTCGATCAGCTTGAAGGCAGCGCGCGAGCGATAGCCCTCGCGCCTGGCCTGCGCCACATAGGGATCGTTGAGCTGGCGCTCCAGCCAGAGCTTCGACGACAATTTGCGCTTGCCGCCGGTCCGGACCGTGACATGCAGCCGGCCGGTCGTATCCTTGGCCATCAGGTCACCACGCCACCAGCGCGCCGTCCTCGCGCATCATCTCGACCAGCATGCCCTCGCGCAGGCCGCGATCGGCGACCCGCAGCCGGGGCAGCGGGAACGCCTTCCGGATGGCGTCGAGAATGGCGCACCCGGCCAGTACGAGGTCGGCACGATCGACGCTGATGCAATTGTTGCTGGCGCGCTGCTGATAGTTCATGCCGAGCAGGCGCGCGATGGTGCGAGAGATGTCGGCATCCTCCATCCAGATGCCGTCGACGCGGCGGCGGTCGTAGCGCGACAGATTGAGATGGATGCCGGCCAGCGTCGTTACCGTGCCCGAGGTGCCGAGCAGGTGCATGCCGGCGATGTCGTGGCCATGCTCGGCCGCGAACGGCGTGACATGACGCGCCACCTCCTCGACCATGCGGTCATAGACTTCCGCAGTGACATCCTTGCCGCCAAAATGCTCGGCCAGCGTGACCACGCCGAGCGGGATCGACATCCAGGCTTTTGTCACGGGCTCGGCGTTGCCGGCAACGGGATCGCGCTCGATCCGTACCAGCTCCGTGGAGCCGCCGCCGATGTCGAACAGGATCGCGCCGCGGCCATTCGGCTCGACCAGCGGCGAGCAGCCGATCACGGCGAGCGCTGCCTCGGTCTCGCGATCGATCACCTCCAGCCTGATGCCGGTCTCGGCCGCCACCCGGTCGCGGAAGCCATCGGCGTTCGAGGCCGCGCGGCAGGCCTCGGTCGCGATCAGCCGCAGCCGCTTCGCCCTTCTCGACCTGATCTTGTCGCGGCAGATCGAGAGCGCGGCAATCGCCCGGCCGATCGCGGCCTCGCTGATGCAGCCGGTGGCGGAGATGCCTTCCCCGAGGCGGATGATCCGCGAGAAGGAATCGACCACCCGGAATCCATCCCCGGACGGACAGGCGATCAGCAGCCGGCAGTTGTTGGTTCCAAGGTCCAGCGCGGCATAGACCTCGGTTCCTCCCGCCGACGAACGGCCAGCAGCCGGCGGACCGGTGCCGCTGGCCGCAACCGGGTTTGGCAGCTCTTCGCGCAGCGCCCTGCCGCCACGAAGCCGCGAGTCATCGCTCATTCCAGGCTTTCCGCGGCCGAAACCGGCCGGTTCGCATTCATTTTCGCGCGAACATTACCAGTGCGGGGGAGCGGCGCAATAAGGGGCTAGCAGTATGCCCAATCCGGCATTGTCGCTGCCCTTTCCGTGCATTATCTCGTTGGAACCCCCGTAAAATCAGGCATTTCCGATGCAAGATCACACTCAGCCATCCTCCCTCGAGAACGCTATTGCATTGCAAAAATATGGGGTTGGCCAGCCCGTCCGCCGCAAGGAGGACGATAGGCTGGTCCGCGGCAAGGGCAAATATACCGACGATTTCAGTCTGCCCGGGCAGGCCTATGGCTGGGTGGTGCGCTCCAGCCATGCCCACGGCCTCATCAAGGGCATCGGCACCGAGGCGGCCAGCGCGATGCCGGGGGTGCTCGGGATCTGGACCGGCGCCGACCTCGTCGCGGCGGGCTACAATCCGTTCGTCTGCGGCATGCCGCTGAAGAACCGTGACGGCTCGCCGCTGCTGCAGACCAACCGGATGCCGCTTGCGGCTGACAAGGTGCGCTTCGTCGGCGATCCCGTGGCCTTCGTGGTGGCCGAGACGGTGGCGCAGGCGCGCGACGCCGCGGAAGCCGTGGAGCTCGAGATCGAGCCGCTGCCGGCGGTGACCGACGCCGCGGAAGCCGCCAGACCCGGCGCGCCGCAGCTCTACGACCACATCCCCAACAATGTCGCGCTGGACTACCACTATGGCGATGCCGAAAAGATCGACGCCGCCTTTGCCGCCGCCGCCCATGTGACCAGGCTCGACCTCGTCAACAACCGCGTCGCCGTGGTGTCGATGGAGCCGCGCGTCGCGCTCGGCCATTATGACGCGAAGACCGAGCGCTACACCCTGCAGGTCCCGACCCAGGGCGTCGCCGGCAACAAGGCCGTCATCGCGCGGCTGTTGAACGTGCCGGCGGAGAAGGTCCGCGTCCTGACCGCCAATATCGGCGGCTCGTTCGGCATGAAGAACCTGAACTATCCCGAATATACCTGCATCCTGCACGCGGCGAAGGCGCTCGAGCGGGCGGTGAAATGGACCGATGAGCGCTCGGGCAGCTTCCTCTCCGACAGCCAGGGCCGCGCGCAGCTCATCCACGCCGAGCTCGCGCTGGACGCGGAGGG
>NZ_JAFAVV010000865.1 GCF_019242285.1 Bradyrhizobium sp. | reverse complement strand
AATTCGTGGCCCGTATTGCCGGCGTCAATATCCCGACCAATAAGCGCGTCCTGATCGCGCTCCAATACATCCATGGCATCGGCCCGAAGATTGCAGCCGACATCATGGAGAAGGTCAAGATCCCCGAGGATCGCCGCGTCAGCCAGCTCAGCGACCAGGAAGTGCTGCAGATCCGCGAAGTCATCGACCGCGATTTCGTCGTCGAGGGCGACCTCCGCCGCGAGACCGGCATCAACATCAAGCGGCTGATGGATCTCGGCTGCTATCGCGGCCTGCGCCATCGCCGCGGCCTGCCGGTGCGCGGCCAGCGTACCCATACCAACGCGCGCACCCGCAAGGGTCCGGCGAAAGCGATCGCGGGCAAGAAGAAGTAGGCGAGCAGGGCTTGGCGGATAGCGAAGAGGGCTGCTGCCCCGCTGTTCGCTATTCGTTTTTCAGGTGTAGCCGCTGGCATTACGGCGGCGTCGAGATCGACAGGAAGGTTTGAAATGGGCAAGGAAGCCACCCGCATTCGCCGCCGTGAGCGCAAGAACATCGCCTCCGGCGTGGCGCATGTGAATTCGTCGTTCAACAATACCACCATCACCATCACCGATGCGCAGGGCAACACGATTGCCTGGTCCTCGGCGGGAACGATGGGCTTCAAAGGGTCGCGCAAATCGACCCCCTATGCCGCGCAGGTCGCGGCGGAGGACGTCTCCAAGAAGGCGCAGGAACACGGCATGCGCACGCTCGAGGTCGAGGTCGCCGGTCCCGGATCGGGCCGCGAATCGGCGTTGCGCGCGCTGCAGGCCGCGGGCTTCACCGTCACCTCGATCCGCGACGTGACCACGATCCCGCACAACGGCTGCCGCCCACGCAAGCGGCGGCGGGTCTGACATTTGCCGCGCTGGCGGTGCCAGCGCCATGCGCGGCGTCTTTGGCAATATGCGAGCGTAGGGATCCGCGGAAGAGATCCAACGCCAGAAATTGGAATGGCACATTGGCTGGCTCGAGGGTGAAACAGTGACGATTCAAAAGAATTGGCAGGAACTCATTCGACCTAACAAGCTGCACGTGACGGCGGGTTCGGACGCGACCCGTTTCGCGACGCTGGTCGCCGAGCCGCTGGAGCGCGGCTTCGGCCAGACCCTCGGCAACGCGCTGCGCCGCATCCTGTTGTCTTCGCTGCAGGGCGCGGCCGTGCAGTCGGTCCATATCGACGGCGTGCTGCACGAGTTCTCCTCGATCGCGGGCGTGCGCGAGGACGTCACCGACATCGTGCTCAACATCAAGGACATCTCGATCAAGATGCAGGGCGAAGGCCCCAAGCGCATGGTCGTGAAGAAGCAGGGCCCGGGTGTCGTCACCGCCGGCGACATCCAGACCGTCGGCGACGTCGTCGTGCTCAATCCGGAACTGCAGATCTGCACGCTGGACGAAGGCGCCGAGATCCGCATGGAGTTCACGGTCGCGACCGGCAAGGGTTACGTGCCCGCCGAGCGCAACCGGCCCGAGGACGCACCGATCGGTCTGATCCCGGTCGACAGCCTGTTCTCGCCGGTCAAGAAGGTTTCCTACAAGGTCGAGAACACCCGTGAGGGCCAGATCCTCGACTTTGACAAGCTGACCATGACGATCGAGACCAACGGCGCGATCTCGCCGGAGGATGCGGTGGCGTACGCCGCGCGCATCCTGCAAGACCAGCTCAACGTCTTCGTCAATTTCGAGGAGCCACGCAAGGAAGTCGCGCAGGAGATCATCCCCGATCTCGCCTTCAATCCGGCTTTCCTCAAGAAGGTGGACGAGCTCGAATTGTCGGTGCGTTCGGCGAACTGCCTGAAGAACGACAACATCGTCTATATCGGCGACCTCGTGCAGAAGTCGGAAGCGGAGATGCTGCGCACCCCGAATTTCGGCCGCAAGTCGCTGAACGAGATCAAGGAAGTGCTGGCCCAGATGGGCCTGCATCTCGGCATGGAAGTGCCGGGCTGGCCGCCGGAGAACATCGACGAGCTGGCGAAGCGTTTCGAGGATCACTACTGATCCGACGACGACAGGCTGAAGCGCGATCGCGCTTCAGCGGGCGAACGCAGGAAGCCCACCTGAGCAACATGTCCGACGGACCGTCGCGGGCAGACTGAAGAAGGAATGGACGCATGTATCACGGCAGGGGTCATCGCCGGCTCAACCGCACCGCCGAGCACCGCAAGGCGATGTTCGCCAACATGTGCGCCGCGCTGATCAAGCACGAGCAGATCGTCACCACGCTGCCCAAGGCGAAGGAGCTGCGGCCGATCGTCGAGAAGCTGGTCACGCTCGGCAAGAAGGGCGGGCTTGCGATGCGCCGGCAGGCGATCGCGGAGATGCGCGACGTCGACATGGTCAAGAAGCTGTTCGACACGCTGGCGCCGCGCTACAAGGATCGCCAGGGCGGCTATACCCGCATCATCAAGGCCGGCTTCCGCTATGGCGACAACGCGGCGATGGCGGTGATCGAGTTCGTCGACCGCGACGTCGATGCCAAGGGCCAGGATTCCGGTCCGACGCCGGAAAACAGCGCCGAGGCGGCGTAAACCATCAACGATCGGGTTCCAGGAGCGGCGCCTTGTGGCGCCGCTTTTTGTTTGCGCGCTGGCGCCGTGCGTCTGTGACGGGAGGAGGCAGAGATGGCAGCCTATGTGATCTCCGAGGTCGAGGTGCGCGACGGGGAGGCGATGGAGACCTATCGCACGCTGGCGGCACGATCGATCGCGCAGTATGGCGGCCACTATCTCGTTCGCGGCGGTGCCACGGAACTCGCCGAAGGCGGCCCGCCGCTCAAGACCATCATCATCGTCGAATTTCCGTCGATGGCGCTGTTGCACGAATGGTACGCCTCGAATGAATATGCCGAGGCGCTCGAGGTGCGGCGGACCGCGCTGGAGCGGCGGCTGTATTTTGTCGAGGGCATGCCGCCGGCCTGATATGCGCCGCCTGGTGCAGGCTCAGATCAGGTTCAGCCGCTTGAGCTTGTCGACCTCTTCGGCGACCGCCTCCAGCCCCTTCTTGCCGTAGATCATCATCAGCCGCTCCGGGCTGAGATAGGCGAGCACGACGTTGCGGAAGTTGTTGTTGTAGCGCGTTGCATCGGCCACGTCGTAACCGAAGCGCGGCGCGAGCCGCTGCAACAGGATCTGGACCTGCGTTACCGCAGCGATCGAATTGACGAAGTCCGCGTCCGACAGATTGTGGATCTGGTACTCGACCAGCACGTTGCTCTGGTCGGATGCGGTGAGGTTGACCCCGTCGCCGAGCGTGGCCAGCGGCGGCAGGCGGAAGTGACCGCCGTTATCGGTGACCAGATAGCCCTTCTCGATCGGATCAATCTGCGCGACGATCGCGGCGGCACGCAGCCAGTTCACCACCTTGAACTCGTTGCCGAGGGTCGGCGCTGCATGGGCCGAAGCTTGCGTGATCACCAGGAGCGGCGAAAGCCCGCGCGCCATGGTCTCGGCGATCCCGAGGATGTGGTGGCCGCCGGTTCGGGAATCGCCCGCCGCGCCGGCATTGTCATTGTGGCCGGTGCCGCCGAAGTTCAGCTCGATGAATTCGCTGCCGTCGCGATTCCATTGGAATACCATCCGCTTTGCCCAATCGTGCCAGATCGGCGCGGCGAGAATGACGTCGTTGTCAATGGCGACGTCACCGTTCGGCTGCGCGCCCTTGGCGACCGGCAGGTCGTGCTCGCCAAGGCTGCCATACTCGCCGCGATAGGTGGCGGCGAGATTGATCGAACTTTGGACGTTGAAGGATTCGTGCACGGCAAGCCCGCCGGGATAGGAGTGATGTCCGCCGAACACGCTTCCAGCCGCCGCCTTGAAGGTCAGCGGCAGGGTCGGGCAGGCCGCGCCGTCGTCGTTCACCGGCGGGAAGATGCCGGCCTTCACGCCGCCGGTGATCGAAGCGGCATCGTCGAGGTTGAGCAGATGCTGCGCCTCGAGTGCGGCAATGATCTTGTCCTTCAGCGCGTCGGTCAGATTGGCACGGTGGTGGACGCAGGACTTGTCGTTGAGGAACGAATCCAGGGTCGCATCGCGGAGTCCGGCGTCCTGAATCGCCTGGGCGTTGTTCCGCAACAGCTCGACCGCCGACTGGACCAGCGGGGACGCGGCGCCGATCTCTTCGGCCCGGGCGTTGCCGGCACCCATCTGGGTCTGATCGTCCGCCAGCGCCGCGAAGCCCGTCATCATGGCAGTGCAGAAGGCCAAGGTTCCGAACAGAGGCGCGAAGCGGATCATTCGCCGTCTCCATATGACTTGATATGATTTGATATGACTTACCACAGAAGCACGCGCGGCGGTGACCGCCGCGCGCAGGTCGATCTACTTTTCCCAAACGCTAGTCTTATTCGATGTCTGCGACGTGACATCAACGTGTCGGACAAATCAAGGCGGCGAAACGTGTCCCGCGCGCCACGTTGCTGTTACCACCCCTCGAGCACGATCTTGCCGCGCGACTTGCCGCTTTCGAGCAGCGCATGCGCGCGCTTCAAATTGGCGGCGTTGATGGTGCCGAAATTCTCGCCCAGCGTCGTGCGCAACACGCCCTTGTCGATGAGGTCGGCGACGTCGCTCAACAGATGATGCTGCGCGATCATGTCCGGCGTCTGGAACGAGGAGCGGGTGAACATCGATTCCCAGTGGATCGAGATCGCCTTGCCCTTGAACGCGGCGACGTTGAACTCCGGCGGATCGTCGATCAGGCCGAACCTGGCCTGCGGCGCCATGAATTCGGCGATCGCCTTGTAGTGCTGGTCGGTGAAGGTGAGGCTCGCGACCAGCGCAACCGGCGGCAGCTTCAAGCTCTCGATCTGCCCCTTCATCGGCTTGCCGTGATCGATCACGGCATGGGCGCCGAGATCGCGGCACCATTGCTGCGACTCCGGACGGGTCGCGGTCGCCACCACCGTGAGGCCGGTGAGGCGGCGCGCGAGCTGGATCAGGATCGAGCCGACTCCTCCGGCGCCGCCGGTGATCAGCAGCGTGCGCGGATCGAGGCTCTTGCCGGGCACCGCGCCCAGCCGGTCGAACAGCAATTCCCAGGCGGTGATCGAGGTCAGCGGCAGGGCGGCCGCCTGTGCGAACGACAGCGTCTTCGGCTTGTGGCCGACGATGCGTTCGTCGACCAGGTGAAACTCGGAATTGGTGCCCTGGCGCAGGATCGAGCCGGCGTAGAACACCTCGTCGCCCGGCTTGAACAGCGTCACCGCAGGTCCGACCGCGTCGACCACGCCGGCGGCGTCAAAGCCCAGGATCTTGGTTTCGCCCTCGGGCGGGGCGGCGCGCTTGCGCACTTTGTAATCGACCGGGTTGGCCGAGATCGCCTTCACCGCGACGCGCAGGTCGCGTCCGCCCGGCTCGGACCTGGCAGCCTCGAAATCGACCAGGGCATCCTTGTCCTCGATCGGCAGCGATTTCCGGTATCCGACAGCCTTCATGGCGCTTCTCTCCTGTTGGGCAACGTGTTCGGAGTAATTGTCGCTTGGCATCAGATTGGCAAGTACTGTAAATAGAGGGATATAGTCCCCATTCGGATACTATTGGATGCCCCGCGAGAAATGCCGATGAAACGCCAGAATTTCCCGCACCGGCCAGGCTGCGCGGTCGAAGCCACGCTCGATCTGATCGACGGCAAGTGGAAAGGGGTGATCCTGTTCCATCTGCAGGCTGGCACCCAGCGGTTCGGCGAGTTGCGGCGGCGCATGCCGGGCGTCACCCAGCGCATGCTGACGAAGCAGCTCCGCGCGCTGGAGGAGGATCAGTTGATCATCCGGAAGGTCTATGCCGAGGTGCCACCGCGGGTTGAATATTGCCTGTCCGAGATCGGCGAGAGCCTCAAGCCGGTGATCGATACGCTCAGGGCCTGGGGCGAACGCCACCAGGCGCGGCTGTCCTGCGGCACGGCCGCTGAATCGGCCGAAGCGTCGCATCGCGCGGCCTGAAACGCTTCTTTCGCCACATGGCGAAGCCTATATCTGTGCTCCTACGAATCTTTGGGATTTCCTGCTCATGTCGCTTATCCGTCCGCTGGCTGCCCTGGTGATCTCCGTGCTCGTCGCGCTGCCGGCCGCTGCCCAGGATCGCCGTGTGCCGACGTCGCCCGCCGAGCTCCGGCTGTCCTACGCGCCGATCGTGCAGCGCGTGCAGCCGGCGGTCGTCAACGTCTACGCCGCCAAGATCGTGCAGAACCACAACCCGTTCCTGGACGACCCGATCTTCCGCCGCTTCTTCGGCCTGCCGGGCGGCACCCACGAGCAGATGCAGCGCTCGCTGGGCTCGGGCGTGCTGGTCGACCCTTCTGGCCTCGTCGTCACCAACGTTCACGTCATCGAAGGCGCCGACCAGGTCAAGGTATCGCTCTCCGACAAGCGCGAGTTCGAAGCCGAGATCATGCTCAAGGATCCGCGCTCCGACCTCGCGGTGCTGAGGTTGAAGGACGCGCACGAGAAATTCCCGACCCTCGATTTCGCCAATTCGGACGAGCTGATGGTCGGCGATGTCGTGCTGGCGATCGGCAATCCCTTCGGCGTCGGGCAGACCGTCACGCACGGCATCATCTCGGCGCTCGCGCGCACCCAGGTCGGCATCACCGACTACCAGTTCTTCATCCAGACCGATGCCCCGATCAACCCGGGCAATTCGGGCGGCGCGCTGGTCGACATGAC
>NZ_JAFAVV010000483.1 GCF_019242285.1 Bradyrhizobium sp. | reverse complement strand
TACTTCTTCTTCCAATTGAAATAAGTCGCCTGGCTGATCCCGGCCTTGCGGCAGATCTCCGCGTCCGCGAGGCTCGACGAGCCGCTGCCTGTAATTACCGCCAATTCCCGACACTTGATGGGGCACATCTCGCAGGTTTGAGACACTCGCAAAGGCGGTATTGGGATCTCAGTCCAGTCCAGACGGCTAGTCAGTCCACCTCGGCCCGCCTGGGTCAACGGTCCGATTTCGCCGATCGGATACTTTACCGCGCCATTTTCAATAAAACGTAACGCCTGTCTCCGATTTCGCGGGGTGTCGAAAATCGACTCCTCCACAATCGACACCAACCGCCGCCCCGACGCTACGCCATAGTAGCCACGAACCGGCGCCCGCGATCGTTCGACCACTTACGAATCGAAGACAGATTGATAGCGCCGTCGATCCATGATCTCAGCGCGATGTTCCGACAGGGAAAGAAAAGCAATGCCTTACGTCGATGCTACCGGGGCGAAGCTCTACTTTGAAGCACATGGCAATGGCTATCCAATTATTTTCGCACATGAATTCGGATATGACATCCGGCAATGGGAGACGCAGGTCAGCTATTTCTCACGCGCGTATCGCTGCGTCACCTACAATGCGCGCGGCTATCCACCCAGTGATGTCCGGAGGATGCCGCCTTGTATGGCTGGGAGTTCTCCGTCGACGACATCGCCGCAGTTATGCGCGATCTCTCCGTCCAAAGCGCCCATCTGGTGGGCTCGAGTTCGTAGCGCATGATTCGAACCCCAGTTTGAAAGCTTGAATCACAAAGGTCTGACCAAACGCAATGCTTGCAGTCGGGCCCCGGCGGGACGCTAGCGGGTAGAAGCGGACATCGGCCAGCGAAAACGACCCAAAGCCGTCATTATTGCGTTGTATGGCAACCCGCAGTCCGAATGACCCGGACTAGACGTCCAGGCGATGTTGCGCATGCCAAGTGATTGAGTCCCGAGAGAAGGAAGCTCCCCATGACACTGACGGCGCTGGCCCCGATCCTCACGACTGAGGACATGGACCGCTCGGTCCGCTTTTATGTCGATGTGCTCGGGTTTACCTGTGGTATGCAGACATCCGGCTATTCGAACCTATATCGGGATGCGGTGCGCATTATGCTGGCTGCGCCAAATTCGGGTTCGGAGTGGAAGGGTCCAAAATTAACCGGACAGCTCTATATCGATCTGGAAACGGCCGACGAGGTGGATGCGCTGTGGGCGGTCGTGAAGGACCGTGCCGAGGTGATCTACCCGGTGGATGATTTCCACTACGGTTCACACGAGTTCGGCATCCGCGACGACAACGGATATTCTCTGGCATTCGGTGCGCCATCGAAGCCAGGCACAGATCGATCTTGCTAGGTTCGGTGCTCGCTCTCACTTCGTGGTCTGTCCGATCCGTCGTACGGGGATCACGCAAAGAAAACATTTGCCTGGGTTTGGCACATCGCGACTATCGCACTGCAACACAAACTCGGTTTGCTATAGGAGCGCACGTGTCACCAGTCACGCGACGCTGCCAGTTTATAGGTATACGGCCTAAATTGCGGCCGGCCAAGCGTGCTCTGGCGAACCGGGGCAAAGATGCCGATCAACTGCTTGCTGAAGGACAGCGAGCTGACGCCTGAAGAGATCGAGAGATTGAACAAGGCATACATCCTTCACGCTACGCTCGCTGAGTTTGGTTGATCGCAACGATCCCCTTACGGAATTCTGGTGCGCAAGGTCATCGAGATCGGCACAACCGTTCACGATCCAGCAGAGATCTCCAGGGGGCCATCAAGGGCCTGGGCATCTCGTAACTACGGCCTACGTCGCGGCGGTCACACCATTACTGGACAACGAGCAGGGTGAACATGCCGCAGTTGATGTCAGGCGTGCACTACCTTGGCGGGAGGCTCCCTTGTCTGTTGAGCGCACGGGCGCATCGTAAGGGACACTCGGTTTGCATTCAAAACGCTGCAACACGATCATGACGCCAAGACTTTCGGGTTTACTACTGAAGGACCCTCGCTCACGCGCCAAGAGTTCGCGGAGGAGTGCGATATCTAACGTGCTGAGGGCATATCGGCGATGCCTTCGGCCCGCGCTCTACTCGTCGCTTCGCTCCCACCGAGCCACCCCTACGGGTGTCTCGGCCCTTCGGGGTAACGATCGCTATCGCAAACGCTCGCGTCACTCGTCAAACAGTGTGGCTTCGCAAGTCAACTGCCAAGTCGCAGCGGCTCTTTCGCAAGGAATCGGATACCAGCCGACGTGTTCGGGCAGGCGCTATTGGAGGATCCACCGCAATGACCCGAACTGCATCTTGTCGCAAATCGCCGCGACTACCCAGAGTTTGTTGGCTTGGAAGTTGGGCGCTGGGAACCTGCGGACAGGGGAGCGGGAGAGCAAGATAAAAGCACTGGCGCCTGACGCCGGCCCAAGTCGTTGTCTGCACATCCAGGATTTAGCGCCCTCAAGGCGCGCGATGTCGCCAAAGCAGACGTACCGCTATGTTGGTACTGCTTGATTGCGGCTGCGTCTTGGCAAGCATTCGCTCGCTCCACATATCGGCCCCGTTCCTGGAAAGCGGGCGCGGCATGCAAGAGATCGATGACGAATTCGAAGTGAGGCTCGGGCGAATCGGCAATCGCAAAGCGAAGAGAGCGACGAACTATCTACGGCGCGTTCGCCAGGAGGCGCAAAAGGCAGGCGCGAGCTCGCGGCGTGCCTCGTCGTTTACAGGCAGCCGGATCGGCCGCGGCCATGCCCATGGCGTGACGCTTGCCGGACGCGCCCGCGCGGCAGGCCGGCGGCGCGTCGTGATCAAGACGCGAATCGTGCGCGTCAAGGCAGGCGATACGGGCGCCGTCCGGGCGCACTTGCGATACGTTCAGCGTGACGGCGTCACACGTGATGGCCAACCAGGCGAACTCTATGACGCCGGTAGCGATCGCGCCGACGGCAAGCATTCGCCGAACGGAGCGCTGGCGATCGCCATCAGTTCCGGTTCATCGTCGCACCAGAGGACAGTGCGGAGCTATCGGACTTGAAGCCGTTTCTCCGCGACCTCATGCGACAGATGGAAGAGGATCTTGGCACGAAGCTCGACTGGGTCGCGGCCGATCATTTCAACACGGGGCATCCACATAGCCACATCGTGGTCGCGGCAGGGACGATGAGGGAAACGATCTGGTGATTGTCCGGAATTACATCTCGCACGGGATGCGGGCGCGGCGGCTGACCTCATGACCCGGGACCTCGGTCCGAGATGGCGATCGAGGCCGCTCGCAAGCTTCAGCAGGAAGTCACGGCAGAGCGATTCACGCGTCTCGACCGGGCCATCCTGCGCGATGCGACGGACGGACGCCTTGAGCCCGCCGTGAATCCCGCAAAGGATCCGGTGTGGCACGCCACCCGAATGGGACGGCTGCGGACGCTCGAGCGTATGGCGTTGGCCGAGGACAGCACCCCTGGCCCTTGGCAGATCGAGGCGGAGCTCGAAGCAAAGCTCCGGCGCATGGGCGAGCGAGGCGATATCATCAAAACGATGCATCGGGAGTTGGCGGAGGCCGGTCTTTCCCATGCCGCCGGCAGCTATACGATCTTCGATCCGGAGCGGGGCGATCAACGTCTCGTCGGGCGCGTGGTCGGAGACGGGTTCTCGGATGAGTTCGCCGAGCGCCGGTACGTCGTCATCCACGGCATCGACGGGCAGATCCATTACGTCGACCTTGGTGCTGTTTCCACCGGTGAAGAGCCGCTCGTGCGGAATACCATCGTTGAGCTCAGCTCTCGCCGCGCTGAGCCGCGTGAGATTGATCGGACCATCGCAAAGATTGCGGCCGCCGAGAATGGTATTTACAGCGACCAGCTGCATCGAGAGTTCGATCCTCAAGCGTCAGGTGAGTACGTCGCCGCCCATGTGCGCCGCCTGGAAGCAATGCGGCGCGAAGGGACGGTGGAGCGGCTCCCTGATTGCCGCTGGAATGTTGGTGCGGACCATCTTGACCGGGCACTTCGGTTTGAAAAACTTCATCGTTCCCGGAGCCCTGTGCGGCTCGCGATGCTCTCATGGCAGAGGCTGGAGGACCTGCCGCAGGCCATGGGCGCGACCTGGCTCGATCGCCAGCTCGTCGCCAAGTCACCCGAGGCTCTTGGGCCAACTGGAATGGGCGCGGAAGTCGAGAGCGCGCTTTGGACCAGGCGCCAATGGCTCATCGAACAGGGGCTAGCTCGCGAACAGGAGGGCAGGTGCGCTATGCG
>NZ_JAFAVV010000171.1 GCF_019242285.1 Bradyrhizobium sp. | reverse complement strand
CCAGAAAGTAAGACGTGGATGCCCGGCACAAGGCCGGGCATGACGTCGTGGAAGCGGTCGACGACACAACGGAAGAAGCTCAGCTCTTGCCCTGGCGCTTCTTCAGTTCGGCCCAGAACGCATCGACATTGCTGGTGTCGATGATCTTGGTCGGCACGATCAAAAGGCCATTGCCCGGCACCCAGGACTTGTCGCCTTCGAGGTACTTGGCCATGTCCTTCATGCCCTGATAGCCCCACTCGTAAGGCTGCTGCACGACGGTGCCGCTGATGGTGCCTTCCTTGACGCCGCCCAGCGTGATCGGATCCTCGTCGAAGCCGATGATCTTGATCTTGCCCAGCTTGCCGGCCTCCTTCAGCGCCTCATAGATGCGCGGCGTGTTGTAGGAGTAGAAGCCGATCATGCAGTCGATCTCGGGATGCGCGGTCAGCGTGTCCTCGACATTGCGCTTGGCGCGGGTCTGGTCGATGTCGTCGCCGCGCACGTCGACGAGCTCGACCTTGGAGCCCTTGATGGTCTCCTTGACGCCGTCGATGCGTTCCTTGGCATTGTCAGCGCCGAGCAGGCCGACGAAGCCCACGCACTTGCCGCCGTTCGGCAGCGCCTTCAGCACAAGCTCGCCCGCCTGCTTGCCGGCATCCGTGTTCGAGGAGCCGATATAGGCGATGCGGCTGGTCTGCGGCGCATCCGAATCGGTGGTGAAGAGCGCGACCTGCTTGCCGACGCGATTCAACGCATCGCTCTCGGTCTTGGGATCGACCGCGCTGACCATGATGCCGGCATAGCCCGCCGCCACCAGGTCGTCCATCAGCCGGATCTGGATCGCCGCCGCCGACTGCTCCGGATATTTCAGTACCAGATCGTATTTGGTCAGTTCGGCCTGCGCCGCCTTGACGCCGGCCTCGGCGGCCTTCCAGAAGTCCGACGCGCCGTTGACGACGAAGGCCAGCTTCTTCTTGTCCTCGGCATGCGCGCCGGCGGCGAAGGCCAGCGCCATCACCACGGCGATGCCGGTCGATGTGAAACGATTCATGCTTGAAACCCCTCCCTTGGGTGTCCGTGTTGCAGACTGTTATGAGAATTGCCGCCGACTACGCGCGGCAGCTTGCGTGCCCGATTGCACCTGTTGTCTTGGGCCGTCCTTCCCCCGATGCCCCCACGTCGCAGCCCGTTCTGGCCGTCTTGCGCCCGCCGATGATTTGGTTTGCGCGGTCGCAGCTAACGACAAAACGACGCGGCGTGACAAGACGCAACCAGGAAGATCGTCTTAGGAATCACGTCAGGCACGGTGTTGCACGGGAAACCGCAACACCTCAAACACCTCAATTTGCTGGCCGGCAATATTGTGCCCATGACGCGGGCACGAGGACGAGCTTGCCCACACCATGCGCAAGGCAGAAAGCAGACGGGAAGAACTGAGGTCAGCTCAACCTCGGCGCGAGATGCCTCCCGGCCGAGCTGCGCTTGTCGGGCGCGCGAGACCAGTCGCCTTCGCCGGCGGCGCGACAGCCTTCGCTCGCTTCGCTACGATAGATGGGATCGGCCTGCCGAGCCGTAGCTCGCGAAGGCTGGTGGGCACGACAGGGATCGAACCTGTGACCCCTACCATGTCAAGGTAGTGCTCTCCCGCTGAGCTACGTGCCCAAATATCCAGACATGCCGAACGGGGTCCCTATATCGGCTCCCCGGCGGGCAGGCAAGCCGACGGATGGCCCGCCTTCACAAAATCATCGCGGCCCGGACCGTGCATGCCCGCGGACTTCAGGCCGCCAGCATCTTGTTCACTTCGCTGACCAGCTCGCGCAGATGCACCGGCTTGGACAGGACCTTCGCGTTCTTCGGCGCTTCCGAATCGGAGTTGAGCGCTACCGCGGCGAAGCCGGTGATGAACATGATCTTGATGTCCGGATCGAGCTCGGAGGCGCGGCGCGCGAGCTCGATGCCGTCCATCTCGGGCATGACGATGTCGGTCAGAAGCATCTCGAATGCCTCCTCCCGCAGCCGCTGATAGGCCGACATGCCGTTGTCGTGCGGGGAGACCTTGAACCCCGCGTTTTCCAGCGCCTTCACGAGGAAGCGGCGCATGTCGTTGTCGTCTTCAGCGAGGAGGATTTTGTGCATGGCTCAATGGCGTCGGATGGCTATGAGGGCGGACTGCTTCACTAAGCCCGCAGACAGTAAATTTCGGGTGAAAGGTAGCGGTCGGGATTGGCCGCTTGCAAGGCCATTTCTGGACAGAATTGCGGCTTGAACCGCGGCCATCCGGAGTTTCAGGCGTGAGGGCCCGAGACATGTTTCGACGACGCAGCCATGCTTTTTCGCTTGGCAGAAAGGTTGCGATTACCGACAATACGCCCCCATAAAAAGCTCTGCGGTCCGAATCGGCCGATCGCGATCGGCAGTGGACAGCGGTAAGATCGAGGAACGGCGCCCGACGATGACCCGGTATGATGGCGAGGTAGCGCCTCCGTTCGAGATCGTGGAGCCGGCCGAATGGCGGGCACCGATCATCTTCAACTCCCCGCATTCCGGTTCGGCCTATCCGGGCGAATTTCTCGGCGCCTCGCGGATCGACCTGCCGACGCTGCGCCGCTCGGAAGATTCCTTCATGGACGAGCTCATCCGCAGCCTGAGCGATGCCGGCTTTGCGGTCATACGGGTTCATTTTCCGCGTTCCTATGTCGACGTGAACCGGGAACCCTACGAACTCGATCCGCGCATGTTCACGGGCCGGCTGCCGAGCTTCGCCAACACGCGGTCGATGCGGGTGGCCGGCGGCCTTGGCACCATCCCGCGCGTCGTCGGAGACGGCCAGGAGATCTACCGCGAGCGCCTCTCGGTCGAGGAGGCGCTCGGGCGCATCGAATTGCTCTACAAGCCCTATCACCGCGCATTGCGGCGGTTGATCAACAAGGTGCATCAGGCGTTCGGCGTGGTGTTGCTGGTCGACTGTCACTCGATGCCGTCGATCGGGGTGGCGCGCGACGAGCCGCGACGGCCGGATGTCGTGATCGGCGACCGCTACGGCACGAGCTGCGCGCCGCTGCTGCCGGATGCCGTCGAGGCGACCATGGCCGGCCTCGGCTATTCGGTCGGCCGCAACAAGCCCTATGCCGGCGGCTTCATCACCGAACATTACGGCAACCCCGCCAGCGGCCTGCATGCCGTCCAGCTCGAGCTCAACCGCGCGATCTACATGGACGAGCGGCGCCGCGAGAAAGGCCCGCGATTTCCGCAGGTCGCGGCCGACTTCGCTTCGCTCGCCGAAGCGCTCGCAACGCTGCCGTTCGGCGATCTTCGTCCGTTCGAGGCCGCCGCGGAATAAATCGACGCCGCGCCCGATCTGCCCGATGCCGTCCTGCGCCGGCTCTCTTCGCGCTCGCCCGGCGGGGACGGACTGTCGAGAGATCTCTCTCCGGCAGAAAAAAGGGCCGCTTGCGAAAGCAAGCGGCCCAAGTCTAGGGAGGAAACGCCCAAGGAGGGCAGCGATAGCGCAGAAGCGCTACCGCACCGCAACAATATGCGACCGCGCTGCACAAAGCGCAAGGGTTTTCGCTCCTTTTCCCATGCAAAATCCGCAATGCTTGCAACTTGGCAACACTTTCATTTCGAAGAAATATCCTAAGTAATTTCAATTACTTATTCGTAGCGGCGGCTCGAAGCGCATATCCGCTCGAGAAGATATCCCCAGCTTCCCGATTTAGTGATCCGCATTCGCAGCGGGAAATTAGCTTCTGCATACCGGCGATTCGGTATTCCAAATGCCAACGGCGATGGATGGATCGGCGTCCGCAGAGACTTGCTGGATCGAGCCAAGCGGATCATCAATGGGTTCCTGCCAAGCCTAGAGCTTTTTCCGTTCCGATGGAATCGGAACGGCATCTCTAGCTTCTTTGTTTGACGCGTTTTCTTCACGCGAACCGGTATCCACTTCGCTCGAAAACGCATTAGAGGGACAGCTCTGATGGTGATCGATTTCTCCGCCTTCATCGGTCGCCTGGCGACAGCCTCCGGGGAAACCATCCTGCCATTCTTCCGCACCTCGCTTTCGATCGACAACAAGAGCGTCGGAATAGATTTCGATCCGGTCACCGAGGCCGACCGTGCCGCGGAGGCAGTGATGCGCCGGCTGATCAAGGCCAACTTCCCCCAGCACGGCATCGTCGGCGAGGAGTTCGGCAACGAACGCGAGGAAGCCGACTATGTCTGGGTGCTCGACCCGATCGACGGCACCAAGTCCTTCATCGGCGGCTTCCCGATCTGGGGCACCCTGATCGCACTGCTGCACCAGGGCACGCCGGTATTTGGCATGATGCACCAGCCCTTCATCGGTGAGCGCTTCTCGGGCGACAACGGCTCGGCCAGCTACCAGGGGCCCTCGGGCGAGCGGAAGCTGTCAGTCCGGCGCTGCACGTCGCTCGAGGAGGCGACTTCCTACACCACGAGCCCGCTGCTAATGAACGAGGCTGACCGCGCGATCTTCGGCCAGGTCGAAAACAGGGTGCGGCTGTCGCGCTATGGCGGCGACTGCTATTC
>NZ_JAFAVV010000104.1 GCF_019242285.1 Bradyrhizobium sp. | reverse complement strand
GCACCAGGGCCATCACGGCGCCAACCATCCGGTGAAGGACGAGACCACCGGCAAGGTCGAGATCACCTCGATGAACCACGGCTTCGCCGTCGACCAGGCGACTCTGCCGAAGGGCGCGACGCAGACCCACATCTCGCTGTTCGACGGCTCCAATTGCGGCATTGCGCTCGACGGCAGGCCGGTATTTTCCGTGCAGTACCACCCCGAGGCCTCGCCGGGCCCCCGCGACTCGCACTATCTGTTCGACCGCTTCGCCGATCTGATGCGCGAGCGGAAGAAGGCGTAACGTCCCCCGTTTTATCGGGAAAGACAGCCGGAACGAGCGAGACTTGTCCCGCTCCGCTCGTTTGATATGATCGTCATCATCTAAAATGACCATGACGCGACCATGGACGATCAGACCGCTCTCAGGCCCGGCTACGGCGTCATGCCGGTCGAGGCCATGGCCTCGATGGCCGGGATCGATGTCGTCCGTGGTATCTTCGATGGAACGCTACCGCAGCCGCCGATCATGCAGGGCGTCGAGCCGTTCGACTGCGCCGCCGTGCCCGGCATGGTCGCGATGCACAGCCTGCCGACCATTCATCATTACAACCCGATCGGTTCGGTGCATGGCGGCTACGCCGCGATCCTCTTGGGTTCAGCGATGGGGCTCGCGGTGCATTCCATGCTGCCGCCGGGTGCGGGCTACAGCACGCTGGAGTTCAAGATCTCCTTCATCCGCGGCATGAGCACCAAAACCGGCACGGTGCGCACCGAAGGCAAGGTGCTCAATGTCGGCCGCCGCGCCGCCACCGCGGAAGCGCGGATCACCGACGCCAGAGGGCGGCTATCTATTGGCGCACGCCACCACCACCTGCCTTGTTTTCGAGATTCCGACGGCCGCATAGCGGCATCGTTGTCGGCGCATTGCGCGCGTGTTGGACGGCGCTGGATCAGCGGCCGCCTTCTGTGGTTGAATTTCCGTTGCTCCGGACCGAGGAAACGCCGCAATGACCAACTCCGACATGACCATTCGTGACGTCCGCGTGACGATGCTGCGCCTGCCCTGGGCAGATGACCCCTGGCTCAAGGGCCACGCGCTGGGCCAGACGCGCGACATCCTGATCTGCGACGTCGAGACGGCGGGCGGCATCACCGGGATGGGCTATCTGTTTCTGTTCCGCCCCGGGATGAAGTCGATCGCGGCCTGTCTCGAGGAGTGCGTCATCCCGCGGGTCAACGGCAAGGACTCAACCGCCATCGAGGCGATCTGGCGCGATCTCTGGACCGCGACCATGACCTATGGCCGCGGCGGCATCACCGCGATGGCGATGTCGGCGCTCGACATCGCGCTATGGGACGCAATGGGAAAACGCGCCGGACTGCCGCTGCACCGGCTGTGGGGCCATTACCGCTCGGAGATCCCGATCTACGGCTCGGGTTGCTTCCGCGGTGCCGGCGGCGATGGCATGATCGAGAAGGCGCTGCACTACGTGAAGCAGGGCTACAAGGCGATCAAGATGCAGGTCGCCCATGTCCGCACGCCTGCCGAGGATCTCGACAATGTGCGCCGCATGCGCGAGGCGGTGGGGCCCGACATCGACATCATGATCGACGTCAACATGGGCTGGAGCGCGGATGTGGCGATCGAGATGGGCCGCAAGTTCGAGAAGTACGACATCTACTGGCTCGAGGAGCCGGTGCCGGCCGATGATTTCGCCGGCTATCAGCGCATCGCAGCGTCGCTCGACATGCGGGTGGTCGGCGGCGAGACCCATTTCACGCGTTACGACCTGCGGCCGTTCTTCCTCGATCCCTGCCTGCCGATCCTGCAGCCCGATCCGATGCGGGGCGGCATGACCGACCTGCGCAAGATCGCAACGCTCGCCGACACCTGGGGCGTCACCATCGCGCCGCATCTGTTTCCCGAGTTGAACGTGCATCTGCTCGCTTCGATCCCGAACGGGATCTGGTGCGAGAACATGGGGCTGCTCGACGATCTCTGGGTCGATCCGCCCGCGATCAAGGACGGCATGATCACGGCGCCGGAGCGGCCCGGCCACGGGCTCAAGTTCAAGGAAGAGTTGATGAAGTTTCGGATCTAGCCGCGGAAGGAACGCCAGAGACGGCAGCCCGTTTAGTCGAGGGTTCTTCGTGAGAAGGGAACGCGAAGGGTTGCGGCTGGTTGGTTTCGTTAAGGAGGAGATTGTCATGTCGATCGTCCGCGAAAAAATCGAACCCGCCACCATCGTCTTCGCCGACGACGGCCTCGTGCCGAACAACCCGATGCCGTTTCTGGTCTACAAGGGCGTGGTCGCCCTCGAT
>NZ_JAFAVV010000902.1 GCF_019242285.1 Bradyrhizobium sp. | reverse complement strand
ACCCGTCGCCGAGCACGTCGGTCAGCGCCATCGCGACCAGCGCGCCGGCGCAACGGTACTCGACGACGCGGGTCTCGACGTGGCTGTCCTCGACCATCATGGCGTAGTCGAGCACCGTCATGTCGGCCATGCCGCCATGGCGATGGCGGGCATCGAGATAGGCGCGGAAGATCGAATACTGCTCGGAGGTCGGTACCGCGCTGCGCTGCTCGCCGATGATGTCGGCGTTGCGGGCCATGATCTTGCGGAAATTACGGGACGGTCGGAACTCGTTCGCCACCACGCGCACGGAGACGCAGGCCCGGCACTGGTCGCAGGCGGGCCGATACGCGATCGACTGGCTGCGGCGGAAGCCGCCATGGGTCAGCAAGTCATTGAGATCGCCGGCCTTGTCACCAACCAGATGCGTGAACACCTTGCGCTCATGTCGCCCGGGCAAATAGGGGCAGGGCGAGGGCGCCGTCAGGTAGAACTGCGGGGTGTCACGCGAATGCTGGGTCAAGGGAAGTCCGTCGGCCTCCGGTCCGGAGTGGGGCAGGCAGCATCGCGCCGCCAAGGCGAGTGGTCAAGCAGGCGGATGGTCAAGCTGACGCTCGATCGGTTTGCGCCGCGCATCAATAGGTCCGCGCCGGCTGACCCACGGGGACACGGATCGAATTGTTGATGACCACGGTTCCCAGGAGGAAGTCGTGCAGCAGGCGGTGGCGGACGTTGAACAGCCCGATCAGGAGCACGAACGGCGAGAACACCGAGATCGAGATCCAGAACACTACCGCGTGAATGGCGCCGAGCAGGAAATAGCAGGGCGCGCCATACCAGGTGCGCATCTCCAGGTCCATCAGCCGCATGCCGATCGTGGCCGAATGGGGGCTGCCCAGCGTCGCGCCGTAATAGACCAGCGCCCAGATCACCGAGGCCGGCGAAACCAGCCAGAACAGCGCCCAGCCGAGGCCCAGGGTGATCAGCCCGAACACGGCAATGAACACGATCGCGAGCGCGATCGGCACGCAGATCATGACGATGTCGATCGCGAATGCGATCACCCGCCGCATCAGCACGCCGCGGAACAGCTCCGGCTCCTGATAGGGATCGAACGCATGCGGCCGCACATCGGGTCCATCCGGATTGCCCCGGCCGCCCGCCGGTCCTGAACCAGGATCTGACATGATCCATCCTCCGTTGCCGGAATCACATGGGAACCGTCCGGGCCGGCGCAAGGCCTCACCCGGACAGGGACAACGCAATTTTCAGGCGATTCTACGGTCGAACGGATTTCAACCCTGGGTTTGCAGCTTTTCGGCGACCTGAGGTGCGAAATAGCTGAGCACGCCGTCGGCGCCGGCGCGCCTGAAGGCCAAGAGGCTCTCCATCATCGCCTTCTCGCCGTCGATCCAGCCATTGTTGGCGGCGGCCGCGATCATCGCGTATTCGCCGGACACCTGATAGGCGAAGGTCGGTACCGCAAAAGTGTCCTTCACCCGGCGCACGATGTCGAGATAGGGCATGCCCGGCTTGACCATGACCATGTCGGCGCCCTCGGCGAGGTCGAGCTCGACCTCCCGCAGCGCCTCGTCGGAATTGGCGCTGTCCATCTGGTAGGTGCGCTTGTCGCCGGTCAGCGTCTTGGCCGAGCCGACCGCGTCGCGGAACGGGCCATAGAAGGCGGAGGCGTATTTGGCCGCATAGGCCATGATCTGCACGTCGTGGAAACCTGCGCCGTCGAGCGCCTCGCGGATCGCGCCGACGCGGCCGTCCATCATGTCCGAGGGCGCGATGATGTCGCAGCCGGCCTCGGCCTGCACCAGCGCCTGCCGCACCAGCACCGCGACCGTCTCGTCGTTGAGGATGCGGCCGTCCTCGAGCAGGCCGTCATGGCCATGGCTGGTGTAGGGATCGAGCGCGACGTCGCAGAGCACCCCGAGCCCGGGAAACTCCTTCTTGATCGCGCGCACCGATTTGCACACGAGATTGTCGGCGTTGAGCGCTTCGGTGCCCTCGGCATCGCGCAAGGCGGGATCGGTGTAGGGGAAGAGGGCGAGGCAGGGGATGTCGAGCTTCATCGCGCGCTCGGCGTCGCGCACCACCTGGTCGACGCTGAGCCGCTCGACGCCGGGCATCGAGGCGATCTGGGCGCGCGCGTTGTGGCCGTCGAACACGAACAGGGGCCAGATCAGGTCGTTGGTGGTCAGCACGTTCTCGCGCACCAGCCGCCGCGCCCATTCCGCCTTGCGGTTGCGGCGGGGCCGGACCGTCAGTGCGAGCGGGGACGTCGCCGCCGTGGTCGCCGGCCGCGACACGTCGCGCATTTCGATCGGACGGCCGAATTTGATCGCCATGGAATTGCCTCGTTTGAGCCGGGACGGGATGATCGGTGCGCTGGGATTATTTCAATTCTAGCGGTTCGGCTAGCCCTCATCACTTGACCTTCCGCAAGGGGCTGGCCGGCAGGATTGATTTTGCGCTGCCGCAGGGCCATGACTTCGAAGCCCGAATCCCGGAAAAGCGACGACCGTGACCGAATGATGAGCCGCTGCCATGCCTGACACCTCATCGCGCGAACGGGCGCGCAACGGCGCGCTGTGGGCGGCGATGACCTCCGAGCGGATCGAGCGCGACGAGAACGTCTGGACGTGGCGGCTCGTGCTGTTCCTGCGGGCGATGGCGGTGCTGTCGATCCTGCAGGGTCTCTATCACTGGGCACAGGTCACCGGATTCGTCGGCGGCGAGGAGGAGGCGTTCGAGAGCCAGCCGATCGCCTGGCAGGCGGCAACGGTGTATTTCGCGGTCATCGAGCTCGTCGCCGCCGTCGGGCTGTGGCTCGCGACCCCCTGGGGCGCAGTGGTGTGGCTCACCACCGTGGTGTCGATGGCGGTGATCGAGCTGATGTTTCCCGGCATCTATGGCGGCAGCCTCATCGTGGTCGGCGTCGAGGCAGTGATGCTTGCGGCCTATCTCGTGCTGGCCTGGATGGCGGCACGCGAGCGGCCACCGTAGTGATCCCGCTCGCGGAAAAAGCTTTAAGCAAATTGTCGCGGTAGGCTTCGATTGACCTTCATCCCGCCACACCCGTTACACCGGCCTTTCGATTTGATCGGCGGCTGTTTTGGAATGCGACAGGGCATGCAGACGAAGCGTGAACATCGGGCGCGAAGTCTCAATGGAAAGTTGCCGAAAGTGCTTGCGTTACAGGCTTAATCGGCGATTCACCGTCTGAGATTCACGATCTCTTTATTCTCTTATTTAAGCTGATCTTCAAACCGGCCCCTTTAAGTTGGCGCTATCAGACGGGACAAAAGTTTCGTCGAATAAGTCGATAAAATCGACGACAGGGGAAGTGTCATGATCAAAGCCGTTGCGACGGCGGCGGAAGCCGCCGAGCGCGCGCCGGGACAAGCGCCGGTGCAGCCGCTCTACCTCGAAGCGTTGACCTTGGTGGAGCGGCTGCATCGCCGCCTCCTCGACGTCATCAAGGATGAATTCGACCGCCGTGGCCGCTCCGACATCAACTCGGTGCAGGCGCTGCTGCTCTACAACATCGGCGACAAGGAGCTGACCGCGGGCGAGCTGCGCACGCGCGGCTACTATCTCGGCTCCAACGTCTCCTACAACCTGAAGAAGCTGGTCGAGCTCGGTTTCCTCGACCATCAGCGCTCCCGCGTCGACCGCCGCTCGGTGCGCATCCGCCTGACGCCGCAGGGCCAGGAGATCCGCCGCATCGTCGAGGCGCTCTACCAGAAGCACGTCAAGACGGTGGAGCAGGTCGGCGGCATCTCCGGCGACGAGTTCGCGACGCTCAACAAGTCGCTGCATCGGCTCGAGCGGTTCTGGACCGACCAGATCCTGTACCGGCTCTGAGATCAAAGAGCGCGCATGATCCGGAAAAGCAGGCACCGGTTTTCCGAGCAGGATCATGCGCAATCAGATAGGTCCGCAGCCGGCGAGCTTGAAAGACCGGCGGGCCTTTTCCGCAAGACCCTTCCTTGGGCGCATCCGTCGATTCGTCGGCGGTGCGCTGTTGTTTTTGCGCTTCCGGATGGGAACTTGTTCCCGTTTCCGCGCTTATCCTCACCGAAGCAGAGGATGGTGGACCATGCTGGTCGAGCGCGGTGTGCGGGCGATGAATGTCGGAGTCGTGGGCGACGCCTACGCCATCGCCGCGAACTATCTGCGCCGCACCGGCGCCATTCCCAACGATTTCGTCACCAACGACCGGCTGCTCGAGATCATCGTGCAGCTTTTTCATCGCGGTGAACTGAACAAGCTTCGGCTCGCCAACAAGGCGATCGCCCGGTTCGAGGCCACCCAGGTCGGGTGACGTCATGCCAGAGGACTCCATGGAAGCCGCCATCGATCGCATCATGCAGACCTATGATCTCTTGATGAACCGCACCGCCGCTGCCAGCGCCGACGCCCGCGCCAAGGTGACCGAATACGTCAACATGCTGTTCGAGGCCGGCGAGCGCGACATGCATCGGCTGACCGTTTGCGGCCTGACCTATCTGCGCCAGCTCGACGGCAGCAACGATCCGGTGAAGGCGGGCTATACCGGGCTTTGAGCCCCGCCGGCCGACGCGCCGCTGCGGATCGCGGGCGCATCTCGCGGGCGATCGCATGGGAGACAAGGACGGGCCAACTTCGCTGGCTTTCTATCTTGTCCCCGTATAGTGTGCGCCATCACTGATCGTGAAACGCGGCGTCAGTGGCTGAGAGACGTCTTCGTGCTCCCGCCGTCATAGGGGAGCAGCAGCATGAACGCCATCATTTATCCGATTCATCTTCGTCGTCAGTTCGAGCAGCGTTGGGCGGCCAGGATGGTCCGTAACGAGCGCAGCCGTTCGCCACCGGAAGGCACCGCCACCTGCGTCTGCGGCCATACCGTCGTCGCTCCCATCGGCTCGACCTACGCGCCGAGTGAGGTCGTCAACCTCTGGGAATGTCCGGCTTGTGGCAAACGCTGGGAAACGGCGGCGCCCGGGCATGGCGAGGCTTAGCGGAGCAAGGCAGCGGTAGCCTGCCATCTTCCCGTCAGTCCCGTGAAGGTCTGTCCGACAATCACTTTCGCTGATTTTTACTGAGCGAAATCGTGCGATGATCTCGGTCGAGATCAGGAGGAAGTCTTTTGTTCGCGAGCGGATCCGCGGGCGGCCGCCTCTCGCGCCAACCGCTCGGCCTTGAGCCGCTCGCGATTTTCGTGAAAGGCTTGCTGCATTCTTGCGTAATCCGTATCCGTCTTTTTCGGCGGTGTTGGCTTGAATGCCTTGCGGGCTTCGAGCACGGCGCGGCTCACTTGTGTTCGTTCGGACATTTGGCGCTCCATCTGGAAAAATGCCGGCGCCTCTGCCTTGTCTTCTGTTCGTGGCGACTTGCGCCTCAGACGTCGGCGCTTGCCGTGAGAGAAGGTTATGGAGGAGGCTGTTGCGGCTCGGTGCCGCCGGCATCCGGATCAGGACGGCCCCGACCGTCTTCGATCGGTGACGCCGATCTCAAGCTAACGGCCCTTCGTGCAATTGGTTTCAATCGCAGGTCAGGCGAGGCGCATTTACCCGTCGCCGAAAATCGAGCGTCGGCCGGTTCGGCGCGATGCCGTCTTTCAGGAGTTCGGGCGGGGCTTTTTGCGTTTCTTCCCTGGACCGCCGGGGAGGGCCGTCTGTGCGTCCGTCGCCTGGGCTTCCCTGGCCGTCCTCAGGGCACGAAGGCGTTCCATGTTCTTGCGAACCGCGATGGCCTGCTGTTCGATCTCCGCCATCGCTCGCGCACCTTCCTCGAGCGACAAACGCTGCCGGTTGGCTCGCGCGATGCGTTCGGGCGATGGTTCAGCCGATTTCCTGCTCACCATCTTTTCCAGTCCGAATTTGCGAAGGTACAGGCCCGCTCAATCGCGTGATCGAGCGGGCCGACGCCATTTCAGTACATCCGTGAAATGACGTTGCTGTCTCAGGCAAGCGACAGATTTTCCGCGCTGACCTTGCCGCGCATCTTGTCGGCCTTGATCTCGAAGTTGACCTTCTGCCCCTCGGCGAGACCCGGCAGGCCGGCCCGCTCGACGGCGCTCACGTGCACGAACACGTCGTTTCCGCCATCGGTCGGCTGAATGAAGCCAAAACCCTTCTGGCCGTTGAACCATTTGACGATACCTGTCGGCATTCTTCTCTCCAAAGCGCATGTCGCGTGACCATCACGCGATTCCATTCAACTGGTCGATGTCTTTGGGAAGGAGCCGGCAGGCGCATTCAAAAAGGCACAGCGGCTAATCGAATGCCCATCATGTAAGTGACTTTGTGGTCAATAGCAAGAGGCGAAGACGAAGACCT
>NZ_JAFAVV010000014.1 GCF_019242285.1 Bradyrhizobium sp. | reverse complement strand
TGCCTTGGCTTCGGTGTGGCAGGGTGGCGGGCTCGTGCGGTTCACCTGTCTTCAATCTGAACTTCCTGAGGTGTCATGATCTCGAACTGGCTCGCGTCGGCGCTCGCCCGCCGCAATATCCACTATGGCTGGGTGATGGTCGGGGTGACCTTCTTCACCGCATTGATCTCGGCCGGCACGGTCGGCGCGCCCGGCGTCTTCATCGTGCCGCTGCAGCATGAATTCGGCTGGTCGACCGCGGAAATTTCCTCCGCGCTCTCGATCCGCTTCGTGCTGTTCGGGCTGATGGCGCCGTTCGCGGCGGCGCTGCTCAACCGCTACGGCCTGCGCAACGTGGCGCTGACGGCGCAACTCATCGTGATTTCGGCGCTGCTCGCCTCGCTGGCCATGACAAAAGTCTGGCAATTGGTGCTGTTATGGGGGGTCGTGATCGGCATCGCCACCGGCATGACCGCGCTGGTCCTGGGTGCGACCATTGCCGCGCGCTGGTTCGTGGCGCGTCGCGGACTCGTGGTCGGCATCCTGACCGCGAGCGTCGCCACCGGACAATTGATCTTCCTGCCGCTGATCGCGAGCCTCACCGAACGTTACGGCTGGCGCACGGCACTGGCACTCGTGTGCGTCATGCTGTGCGTCTCCGCTTTTGCCGTGCTGATGCTGATGTGCGACCGACCAAGCGACCTTGGCTTGCGGCCGTTCGGCGATACCGGCACCGAGCCTCTGCCCGCACCGCCGCCGAACGCGGCGCCGATCATGGGCGCCGCGCTCGGCACCTTGCGCGACGCGTCGAAATCCCCGGTGTTCTGGGCGCTGTTCCTCACCTTTGCGATCTGCGGCGCCAGCACCGCGGGATTGATCCAGGTGCATCTGATTCCGATGTGCATGGATTTCGGCATCCCGCAGGTGCAGGCCGCGAGCCTGCTCGCCGCGATGGGCGTGTTCGATTTCTTCGGCACCATCATGTCGGGCTGGCTGTCGGACCGCTACGACAACCGCTGGCTGCTGTTCTGGTATTACGGCCTGCGTGGACTCTCGCTGGTGTTCCTGCCCTTCAGCGACTTTACGTTCTACGGCCTGTCGCTGTTCGCCATGTTCTACGGGCTCGACTGGATCGCGACCGTGCCGCCGACGGTGCGGTTGACCGCGCAGCGCTTCGGCGCCGAACGCGCCAATCTGGTGTTTGGCTGGATCTTCGCCGGCCACCAGATCGGTGCTGGTCTTGCCGCTTTCGCGGCCGGCCTGTCGCGCACCCTGCTGGCGAGCTACCTGCCGGCCTTCTTCGTCGCCGGCGCGCTGTGCATCATCGCGGCCCTGGTCGCGCTTTCGATCTCGCGGCCAAGGCCCGTTCTTGCCGCAGCCGAAGCCGCGGCCTGATGGGAGCTAGTAATTGATGGTGGTGCGGACGCCGAGCATCACGGCGTCCTTGATGCGATGGGTCTGGGTGGGGTCGTTGGGATCGACGGCGCCACCCGCGGGATGCACGATGTATTGAAACACCGGCTGCACCAGAAAACCGGTCCTGATCTCGGCTTGATAGCTGATCTCCAGGACCGCCTCGAGGTCACGGACCGGAGAGGCGGTACCGGTGAAGAGTTGTACATCCTGGTCGAACTGGCGCGCTCGATTCGATATTTTCGCGTAGGTGGCCGCGACGCCGAACCTGTCGTTCGGACGTTTGTCGCTGAAGCCGGTGAACAGAAAACCGCCGTCGAGATAGGCGCTGACCAGGTTGCGGTCGGACGGACTGACCGAGCGCGAAGGAAGAAGGCGAGCGCGAGCCGTAGCACCTCCGTTCCCGTTGTTGCTCATGGCCGGATGCTCATGTTGGTCGCGAGCCCCGGCGTCCGCAGCGGCTCGGCGAGGCAGGCAAACTCGCAGAGCAGCGCACGCGTCCGGCGCGGGTCGATGATCTCCTCGACCCAGAATTTCTCCGCCGAGCGCAGCGGCGACCGCAGCTTGTTCAGCCGGTCCTCGATCTCCTTCGTCTTGGCGACGGAATCCTCGGCCGCGTCGATCTCCGCCCGATAGGCCGCCTCGATGCCGCCTTCCAGCGGCAGCGAACCCCAATAGGCCGACGGCCAGGCGTAGCGCATCGAGTAGCGATCCGCCGGCTGATGCACAACGCCGGCGACGCCGAACGAGTTGCGCACGATTACCGTGCACCACGGCACGGTCGACTGGTTGACCGCCGCCATCGCGCGCACGCCGTGGCGGATGGTCGCCGATTTCTCGGCTTCCAGCCCGATCATGAAGCCCGGGCAATCCATCAAATAGACGACCGGCAGATGGAAGGTCTCGGCGAAATCGACCCAGCGCACCACCTTCTGGCACGCTTCCGCGGTCCAGGAGCCACCGTAATGGAAAGGATCGCTTGCAAGCACGAGCACCGCGCGGCCCTGAAGCCGCGCCAGCCCCGTGATCATCGGCCGGCCGAAATTGCCGTTGACCTCGAAGAACGAGCCCTTGTCCACCACGGATTCGATGATCGGGCGCATCTTGTAGACCTGGCGGCGGCTGCGCGGCACCGCCGTCATCAGCGCTTCCTCCACCCGTTCCGGATCGTCGTCGCACGGCAAGGTCGGCGGCAATTCATAGACGGACTGCGGAAGATAGGACAGGAAGCGCCGCGCCCGCGCGAACGCCTCCTCCTCGGTGTCGACCGCGTCGTCCACGCCGCCGGCGCGGGTCTGGATGTCGGCGCCGCCCAGCGCCTGTTTTGACAAATCCTGACCCAACCGCTTCACGACCGGCGGGCCGGCGACGAACATCGCGGAATCGCGGGTCATGATCGAATAATGCGAAGCCGCAAGCCGCGCTGCGCCGAGACCCGCGACCGAACCGAGGCCGAGCCCGATCACGGGCACGCGGGCCATGTTGGCCGTGGTGTAGAGATAGGCGCGGTTGCCGCCGATGCCGCCGGGCAGATTGGCCGCGCCCTTGGTCTCGATGGTCTTCACCGAGCCGCCGCCGCCGGAGCCCTCGATGATGCGGATGATCGGCAGACGGAAATCGTGCGCCATCTCCTCCGCCATCAGCGGCTTGGCCTTGATCGAGGCATCGGCCGAGCCGCCGCGCACGGTGAAATCGTCGCCGACCACGACCACGGTGCGGCCGTCGATCCGGCCGCGGCCGAACACGCAATTGGCGGGCGTCAGATGCTTGAGCTCGCCCTGCTCGTCATATTCGCCAACGCCGGCGATGGCACCCATTTCGTGGAAGGAATTGGCATCGACCAGTCTGTCGATGCGTTCGCGGACGGTGAGCCGGCCCTGGTCGCGCTGCCGCTTGACCTTCTCAACGCCGCCCATCTCCCGCGCGAATGCTTCGCGCCGGGCGAGCTCGTCGAGTTCGGGCTTCCAGTTCATCCGTCTCCTCCGTCTTGATCATCTTGTTGTTGTTATTGGCGCGCATCGGCAGCGGCTTTCGCTCCACTCCCCTGTTGAGGAAATCGCCCTCGGCGCCTTCGAGGAGACTACCCACCGCAACCGCCAGCTCGATCATGCGCGGCGCCACCTCCCGATGCAGCCGCTTCTCGTCGAACATCGCCGACAACAGCCCGATCGTGACCACCACGAAGGTCTGGTACTGCGGCGACCACAGCGGCACTGCGACGCCGTTGATGTGCGGGCTCCACAGCCCGCAGGCTGTGACATAGCCCTGCTCCTTCAGGAGGCGGCGGTTGTTCTCGATCCGCGGTCGCAGCAGTTTCGCCCCTTCCGGCATCTCCCGCTCCATCTCGGCCAGCAGGGCGTCGCCGACCTCCGGCGCCAGCGACGCGGTATAGGCATGGCCTGCGGCCGTGGTCGCCATCGCGATCCGGCTGCCGGTGGTCTCATGCAGGCCGAGCGCGTTGGCGGCACGAGCGTATTCGAGATAGACGAGGTGATAGCGGTCAGGAATCACGAAGCCGACGGTGCCCGGCAGCTGCTCGGCGACGTCCTGCAATCGCAACCGGATCAGGTTGCGGAGCTGGAGGCCCTTCATCATCGCCGTGCTCATCGCGACCGCGCTCGGGCCGATGCGGTATTTCTGGTCGCGCGGCAGGTAGACGAGCTGGCCCATCCGGGTCAACGTGTGGGTCAACCGCGACACCGTCGAGCGCGGCAGGCCGCAGCGGTTGGATATTTCGAGATTGCCGAGCCGGGCCTCGTGACCCTCGAAGCATCGCAGGACGTCGAACGCCCGCGAAACCACCTGAATGACGTCGCCATCACCTCCGAGATCGCCAGCGAGCATGCCATGCCTGCTCAGCCGCTCCGAGCGTCTTCCCATGCGCTCCTCGCTTTTTCCGCTTTTTCCATCGTACGGAATAATATTCCGCTTATCGATCAGGCTAGCCTAGGCGCTTTGCGGCGACAACAAGAAGCAGGCTGGCATGCCACATATCAATGTTGTCATGGACGCTGCCGGGCCATACCACTCGCGGCAGGATCTCAACCCATGGACACGATGCGACCGGCGCCGCTGCGGCAGGCCAAGAAATGGACGGCGTCGATGCCGCCGCTGCGGCGGTTTCTGGCCGCCTGCCATAGCGATTTTGCCGCCGACCATGGCGGCGAGGTCGCGAGCTACATTCCCGAATTGTCCAAGGCCAACCCGGATCATTTCGGCATCAGCTTTGCGACCCTCGACGGCCACGTCTACGAGGCGGGCGACACCGGGGTGCCCTTCACCATCCAGTCGATGTCGAAGCCGTTCGTGTTCGCGCTGGCGCTCGACACGCTGGGCGCCGCGCGGGTCGAGAGCGCGATCGGGGTCGAGCCGTCGGGCGATCCCTTCAACTCGATCCGGTTGAACGCCGACAACCATCCGTTCAACCCGATGGTCAATGCCGGCGCGATCACCTGCTCGGGCCTGATCCTCGAATCCAAGGGCAAGAAGGCTTTCGATTACATCCGCCAGGCGCTCGGCCGCTTCGCGGGCCGCGAGCTCACGATGGACGAGTCGGTGTTCGCGTCCGAAAGCGCGACCGGCGACCGCAACCGCGCCATCGCCTATCTGCTGCGCAACTCGCATGTGTTCAGCGACGACGTCGGCGCCGTGCTGGAGGTCTATTTCCGGCAGTGCTCCGTGCTGGTGACGGCGCGCGACATCGCCATCATGGCCGCGACCCTCGCCAATCGCGGCACCAATCCCGTGACCGGCGAGCGGGCGGTGAGCGCCTACGCGGTCGCACGGACGCTGTCGGTGATGACTTCGTCGGGCATGTACGACTATGCCGGCGAATGGATCTACCGGGTCGGCATTCCTGCCAAGAGCGGCGTCGGCGGCGGCATCCTGGCGGCGCTGCCGGCAAGGCTCGGGCTCGGCAGCTATTCGCCCAGGCTCGACAAGCACGGCAACAGCGTGCGCGGCATCAAGGTCTGCGAGCAGCTGTCGCGGCATTACGATTTGCACATGCTCAACCGCAGCGACGATGCGCGCAACTCCATCATCGCCGACTACACCATCGGCAAGAATCCCTCGCGCCGCAGCCGCAGGCCGAAGGAACGCAACATCCTCGCTCACCATCATCAGGAAGTCCGCGTGTTCGAGCTGGTCGGAACGCTGTCCTTCTCCAATGTCGACTATGTCTCGCGCCAGCTTGCAGCAAGGCCGCGCCCGCAATTCGTGATCTTCGATCTCCGGCGCGTCACCGCCGTGACCCGCGCCGGCGCAAGACTGATCGCGGAGGAATTCCGGGAG
>NZ_JAFAVV010000861.1 GCF_019242285.1 Bradyrhizobium sp. | reverse complement strand
GAATATCCTCTTCTGGCCGGCAAAATTCGCAATATTCAAGGCCTCGAAATGAAAACCTTTGGAGTCAGTATTGTGGGTGGAGATTTTGCGGAGCAAGCATTCCAGGACGTCTTCTTTCAACGTGACTTGAGGGAATCCGGGTATGTTGTGGTCGAGGAATTTGGAAGCCCTTCCCAGATGGTGCCGGACCTGACATTTCCCGTCGCATGGGCGGCGCGAAAGGCCAATTAGAATCCCTATATGGAACCTACATTTGATGAGCAAGAACATGGCTATCGCAGCGGACACGAATTGCTGCACGCGACGATAAAACTCGGGCGGGAGGATCAGGAGACAGTCGACAGACTTTCGGATATTGCGGGATCACTCAGGCCTGGGGAAAAATTTGCCCCGTATGTGACCGCATACCCTTTGCCTTCGCGCTCGCACTACGTAGTCGCCCGAACTTGGCAGGATATCGAAGCACCTCGAGCCGGGTGCGTCCTCACAAAGAGCCTTTTTATCTCCATGGAAGTCTGGGAGCAGACAAGAGCTATCCCACAAATTGTTAGCCAACTTGATCAAGTGCACTTCGCTGGTGTGCCTAGCCCCTTTGCAGCGGAGCATGTGCGCCCACGACCGATCGAAGATAGCAGACGGATCGAATTGGCGGAGGCGTTGTTTCTGGAAGAGCGCCAACCGATCGTAGTTTTCGACAGTAAAGAAGCCGAAGATATAACATTGAGATTGCTTTCGGTATTCTGGCCGAATTTACGGCGGAATTTTGCAGTCTGCACGTTTACGCTTGCACCCAGACGCATAGAGAATCGATGGTTCGACTTGTTGTTTGCGCCTAGTTCGGCACGGGGACGCTTTGGAGCTTGGTCAGGCAGAAAGATCTTACCCGGGAACGTCGTCACTGCGAGGCACCGATGGTCGGCGGCAATTGCGTCGCAAATCTTTGAAGCTGACCTTCCATCGCTTCAAAGCAATGATGGCCTAGGTGTTCTCCTAAGTGACCCCGATGCTGACGAGGGGGTCTTGCGTCTATCACTGCTGTGGAAGGAGCTAGCTAGTAAAGTAGCTGAAACGCCGTCGGCTGTCCTGGGCATGCTCGATATCGTAAATTCTCAGCCAAAGAAAATTGATGATCTTGTTCAGAAGATTACTCCCGTTCTAGACCGTGCGATCCTCCAGACCGCAACGTCGGACAGCGTGCCCGAAGCGTGGTCGTTCCTCGCGACGCTGTTTGGGAAATTTCAGGGACGTCCGTTGCCGCAGGAGATTGCCGTCCCTGTTGAAGACGCAGCACGACTGCTCACGCATCGCGATCCGGTCCTGACAATAGAAGCGGTATCCAGCCAAGTCTTGCGTCATCATGTGCAGCCGCGCGAGGTCTATAGTGGCGTCGGGACAGCGCTTACGGAAGTCCATCCATCCGAGCCCTTGCTTAACGCTATCTTACACGCTGCCCACGATGCGATAATCGGCTTGCTGAGTACTGCGCCCGCCGGCAGCCGCGCTATTGTGAGAATGGCGGATGAGTTTAAGGCACTCCCGGCGCTCGCCAAGGCGATGTCGGGCGTCGACGCCGAGATGGCCGCTCAGTTGAGAAGCAATATCGTGCCTCTCATTCGCCACGAGACCGAGGCCGTTTTGCTTCCTCCCATTCTAGTTGGCATTACAAATGAGGATTTAGCGTCGCTTGCCCGGAGAGTCTTTGAACAAGCTGGTTTCGTGGGCGCGGCTCTCGGTGATGCCATTTTGCGAGCTGCGAGATCGTCCGATGCATTGTCCAGGCTTAGAAATGTTGTCGCCGATCAATTTCGAGGTGCTGCGGCCGATGCATTTCTTGTCCGCACCCTGAGTGTGAATATGGAATCGGTCTCCTGGCTGGAAAGCCAGGTTGCTCCAGATAGAGCGCGTAGCTTACTCCGATCTTTAATCGACAGAACAAACGACCAGGCGTTAATGGCCGGTCAGCGGGAGCGCGCTGTCCTGCACGGTATGATGAACTTGCTTATTGGTGATGTACCAAGTTCGGCGCAGCAGATCGCGCGTTTGCTAGAAGTTGGCCAAGTGTCATCTCGCGATGTGTTTGAGATAGGCGTTCAACTATTGCCTCATTTGAACGGGCAAGAGAATGCACGGCTGATAACGCTAGTAGCGGAGGAGGCGTTCTCTCATGTAGCCTTCGATGATCCGCGCGTTGAAGACGTCGCAAGTTGGTGTGCGCGGGCCATTGGAATTGTGCCGCTTATTCGGTTTGCAGCATTACGCAGTGCATCGAGTAAGCGAGTGGGGGCCAATGTTCGGATTCTCGACCTCCTTGAAGATCCCTTTCGGTTAGATGTCTTGGACCACATCGACGATCTAAGTGAAAGATTAGTGTCCCATGGTTTACGTGGCGCTGGAGCTAGCGCCTATAAGGCCTGGGGACGCATGTTGGAGGATGCCAGCCGACTAAATAGACAATCCTTTCTTCGAGCAGCGGCTCCGACGCTTGCTTTCGCGCTGCGACAGACTTCCGAGCCCGCATCCCCACTCGTCGTCGCGACCTTTCCAGTCATATATGCTCAGCTTTTGCGGTCTAACGATGAGGGGCCGTCGCTTCCAATGATAGTGCTTGCGCCGTTGAGCATTTTTGTTGATTGGGACAAGGCGAAGGCCGGTCGTAAAGATCTAATCGCCGCGTTTATGCGTTCGATTTGGCCACCCTCAGATTTGTTGAGGGCTGCAGATAAGGCGGGTATCGCTAAGAAGGTCCTCCAGCGCATTCGTCGGTCTCACGATGGAGAGAAATATTTGGGCCAGCTTCAGGATGATGTTGCGCAAATGCCCGATTCGCAGGGGGGGAAAGAATTGCGGGCATTGTTAAGGGTGGTTCAGAGCGGCGAGGATGATGAGTGGGACTGAGCTCGCCGCCGCCATCGAATTGCTCGGTTGCAACCCACAGCTAAATTTGCGGCGCTTCATGCCTTCAAATGGTGAGGCTGCATTTAGGCGATGCACCTAGTCGATGGGCCGCGTAGTTGCAACACGGCTATAACACCATGATCGCGCATGACGAGCGCAGGTTACCAGCTAGTAGCTGGCAAGTGTGCATGATTATCTCTTCGTCTGTAGGCGCAGACGAAGTGTTCACCTGTTAACAATATCCGCCATATTGTTCATATCGTGCACAAGTAGCACCCCCGGCTATTAGTGTGATCAAACGGGGCTGCAGCGCGGAAGTCACTGGCCATCCAGGCGCGCTGTGCCGAGGGCAGACAGAAAAGAGGCTCCACTATGGAGCCTCAGAATCTGTAATCTTTTTTTGGCGAAAGAGCTGACGTCTGCTCGCCTTCTTCTGCTCATCGTCCGGTCTGGTCGCGAGATACGCCAGTTCGTCGAACGCTTCCTGTGCTTTGCTCCCTGCGGCGAAAATCGCTTTGGTGTCGCGGTTCAGCACCTTGAGCCAGGTAGACACATAAGCAGCATGATCCGGGCGCGGTTCGCTGCTGATTCCAAAGGCGGCGCACAGGAAGGCTGCTCCGAGCTCCGCCACCAGCTCTTCCATGGCATACGCCTCGTCTCCGAACCGCCTGCCGAACTGGCGGTTGAGCCGGTGCGGCGCGCCAACCCAGTGCGTGAGTTCGTGCAGGAGAACGGCGTAATAGTTCGCTTGCGCCGAACCGGTGTCTGAGGACAGGAAGTGCTCGCGGTCCGGCATTTCGATGACGTCGTCCCTTGGGCGATAGCACGCGCGGGATGAGCCGTGCATGACGTCGGCTTTCAGCGCCTCGACAAAGGCCTCGACTTCGGCGATCCGCTGAAACTCCGCCAATGGCGGCGGCTCGTCGCTTGTGAACGCGTCTACTTGCGCTGCGTTGAAGACGCGCGAGCTTCTTGCCACGAACCGCAAGTCTGATGTTCTGTCGTGATCCTCCGGGTCGGCGGCCTTGGCTTCCAATCGTTTGTAGAAGACGACCGTGCA
>NZ_JAFAVV010000749.1 GCF_019242285.1 Bradyrhizobium sp. | reverse complement strand
GACCTCCGCCAACCCAGTCGGTGCCGAGTTCGACGGCACGAGCACGGCCTATGGCGGTATCTCCCCGGTGATCAACGGCAATTCGAACCAGATCTTCGGGCCGGAGAAGAACACGTCGGCCGAGATCGGCACCAAGTGGGAGCTGTTCGACCGTCACCTGCTGCTGACAGCGGCGCTGTTCCAGACCACCAAGGACAACGCCCGCGAAGCCTTCAACATAACCCAGACGACCCAGACGGCGAGCTGTCCCTACACGGCGAACGCGGGCAACCAGTCCTGCATCCTGGCGGGCGCCGCATACTATGTCCGCGGCATCGATCTCGGCGTCGGCGGCAAGATCACCGACAAATGGAGCGTGTTCGGCGGCCTGGTCCTGATGCAGTCGAAGGTCACCAAATCGAACATTCCGCCCAACCTGATGCCCGATCCGGCACTCTATACGACCAATGTCGGGCTGCAGCTCGCCAACGTCGCGCACCAGTCCTTCAGCCTGTTGTCGAAATATCAGCTCAACGACACCTGGGAGCTCGGCGGGCAGGCGGTGTACCGCTCGAAGATCTATGGCGGCACGCTGCTGGCCGCCAACCAGGGCACGTCGATCCCGAGCTACTGGCGCTTCGACGCCTTCGCCGAGGCCAAGATCAACCAGAACTGGCGGGTGAAGCTGTTCGTGAACAACATCTTCGACAAGCGCTACTACGACGCGCTGTACCAGAGTAGCGCCCCCTTCGTGCTGGAGGCGCCGGGCCGGGCCGCCTATCTCGTCGTCTCGGCGCGGTTCTGAGACGGGCCGCGGATGCTGATCTGCATACCGGAGGTGCTGAGCAAGGCCGATGTGGCGGATTTCCGCCGCATCATGGACGCATGCACTTGGGAGGACGGCCGCTCGACGGCTGGCGCGCAGTCGGCGATGGTCAAGCGCAACGAGCAATTGCCGCCCGACAGCGAGGTCGCGCGCAGGCTCGGCCATCGCGTCATCTCGGCACTGACCGCCAACCCGCGCTTTCTGTCGGCCGCGGTGCCGCTGCACATCTTTCCGCCGCTGTTCAACCGCTATGCAGCCGCCGATGGGCACCATTTCGGCGTCCATGTCGACAACGCGGTGCGCGGCGATCCGCTGACGGGGTTGCGCATCCGCACCGATCTCTCGGTGACGCTGTTCCTGGCCGAGCCCGAGGAATATGACGGCGGCGAACTGGTCATCGAGGACCTCTACGGCTCACATGAGGTCAAACTGCCGGCGGGCGACCTCGTGCTCTATCCCGCCTCCAGCCTGCATCTGGTGACGCCGGTCAGGCGGGGAATGCGGGTGGCCTCGTTCTTCTGGTTGCAGAGCATGATCCGCGACGCCCAGGCCCGCAGCCTGATCTTCGACCTCGACAATTCGATCCAGATGCTCGCCGGCCGTTTGGGCCGCGACGACCCCGAAACGGTCAAGTTGACCGGCATCTATCACAATCTCATCCGCTACTGGGCGGAGGCCTGACATGCGGTGTTTCATGTCGGCCAATGGCAGGATTTTTCAACCTCCCAGAAGAGGTTCGCCCATGAAATGGAATTGATCTAAGCTGCGCTTTGCGGCTCGACGCCGCCCGCTAAATGGTCTTGAAACGCCGCATCGTCACAGAATATCTTCAAAGAAGTCGGGGAAGCCATGGCAACCTGTCGCGCCGTTCTCAACGTGGCAGCCGCGCTTGCGTTGATCTCGCTCGCCGCTGCCGCGTCCGCACAGCAGACGGGGACGCCGCCGGGCCAGCAGCCGCCTGCGCTGGCTGCACCCGTTACCGCGGCGCCGGAGCCAGCGGCATCGACGGCGACGGCCACTGAGAATTCACCGGCGACCGCCGACAACTCGCCACGCGCGGCGAAGACCATTCCCGTCACGCTGCACGAATTGTCGCCCTGGTCGATGTTCCTGGCGGCGGACGTCCTGGTCAAGGCCGTGATGATCGGCCTCGCCTTCGCTTCGCTGCTGACCTGGACCATCCTGATCGCCAAGTCGATCGAGCTGTCCGCCGGCAAGCGCAGGCTGCGCAGGGCGCTGCGCAAGATCGCCGAGGCGAGGTCGATGGCGGAGGCGCAGCTCGCGCTCGGCCCCAAGAACAATGTGGTGTCCGCGCTGCTCGATGCCGGCTTGCGTGAGGCGAAGCTCTCGGCGGGCATGGCGAGCGACAGCGGCATCAAGGAGCGGGCGGCGTCGCGCTTCGCCGAGATTGCGCGCGCCGAGGCGCGGCGCGTCCGGCTGGGCATGGGTCTGCTCGCCACCATCGGCGCGACCGCGCCCTTCGTCGGGCTGTTCGGCACCGTCTGGGGCATCATGAACAGCTTCATCGGCATCTCGAAGTCGCAGACCACGAACCTCGCCGTGGTGGCGCCGGGCATCGCGGAGGCGCTGCTGGCGACGGCGATCGGACTTGCCGCCGCCATTCCGGCCGTCATCATCTACAATCACTTCTCGCGCGTCACCAAGGCCTATCTCGAATTGGTGAGCCGTGGCCAGGGCGCGGTGAGCCGGCTGCTGTCGCGCGACCTCGACCGCAGCCATCTCGATCACAGCCATCTCGATCACAGCCATGGCGGCATGATGGCGAGCGCGGCGGAGTAGGGGAATGGCGTTCTCGATTGCCGATGATGATCTCGACGACGACTTCGCCGAGGCGCACGAGATCAACGTCACGCCTTTCATCGACGTCATGCTGGTGCTGCTCATCATCTTCATGGTGGCGGCGCCGCTGTCGACCGTCGATCTTCCGGTCGACCTGCCGACCTCGACCGCGACCCCGCAGAAGAAGCCGGACAAGCCGACCTATCTCAGCATCAAGTCCGACCTGACGCTGGCGCTCGGCGAGAACCCGATCAAGCGCGCCGAGCTGATCGGCGCGCTCGATGCCTTGCCCGACCTGGGCCACGACCAGTATCTGTTCCTGCGCGCCGACCGCGCCGTGCCCTATGGCGAACTGATGGCCGTCATGGAGCTGTTGCGGCAGGGGGGCTACACCAGGGTCAAGCTGGTCGCGCTGGAAGGCGTTGCCGCCGCGGCGCCCGGGCCGGCGGGCGAAATCGCAAAACCCTGACGAGGCCATGTCCGATCTCGAAACCGAGCGCCGATCCCCAAGATGGCCCTGGATCCTGGCCGGATCGGTCGCGCTCGCGCTGCATCTCGGCGGCGCGGCGCTGGCGCTCGCGCATCTGAAGGTCGACGACGGCGATGACGGGCTCGGCGCCAATGGTGCAGAGTACGC
>NZ_JAFAVV010000342.1 GCF_019242285.1 Bradyrhizobium sp. | reverse complement strand
CCGAGCTCGGCAGCTTCACGCTCGCGGCCGAGACCATGCGGACGACGCAGGCCGCGGTCAGCCTGAAACTGAAGCGGCACGGCCGCGCGATGCGCTTGCGGCTCTTTCGGCCGCGTTCAGGAGTGCGGTGCTTAGGTGGCATGTGAGGCGTCATGCAGATGCGGAACCGGCGCATTCCGATTTTCGAAAGTTGAAACTATCTATTGTCGTGTTAGCCTCCGTGCCGGGACGACCTTTCAGGTCGCTCGAATCATGGGAGGAAGAAGCAATGAAAGTCTCGCTACTGCTCCTCGCCGTCGCGTTGTCGATGACGGCGGCGGATGCAGGTCCTCGCAAACCGGTCGTCGCGGTGAAGGACGAGGCCGTGCACCGGTGCAACGTCAATCTGTGGCCGGGCTTATCGGCAACACCGTGCCGACCACCACCCGGTGTCTCGAACTACGCTGGATGCTACGATTATGCATTGAAGCTCGGTTTCAGGGACAACGAAATCTGGTGGTACTGCAGCAGCGTCCACTTCCAGAGCTGATGGTTCGTGATGAGACAGACAATTGAGGCGCGGAGGCCATTGGCGGCCTTCCTGCTTTCCTAGGATATCTGGAGCCTCCAAGTTCCCGGGTGCCGGCCTTTGGTCGATTTCGGGCCGCTTTATACGATGTGCCGGGCCGAGGCGATCGCACGGTTCGTCGCCGTGCATTATCCGCTTTCCCTGCCGCTGGACTGCCGGATGCTCAATCGTGGCTTCAACGACACCTACCTGATCGTTGCTGCCAACGGTGAGCGTTTTGTCTTCCGCCTCTCGCATCACCGCGCCCGCGGCGCCGCGGACCTCGCGACCGAAACGGATTTCGTCTCCCCGATCAGGACCCCGAGCAGGGTCAGCGAGAAGCCGATGCGCAGGCCCGACACGATCTCCGGCAGCGCTCCGGGCAGCACCACGGTGAGCAGCAGCTGCCGCCGCGACGGCCGCAGCACCCGCGCGGTCTTCAGATGCACGTTCGGAAGATTGAGCACGGCGTTCATCGCGAACATCATGATCGGGATGATGCCGTGCAGCACGCCGTCGATGTCGAGCCCGGCTTCCTCATAGTACCCCTTCTCGATCGCGACTGCGTAAGGCGCGTCATCGTATGCAATGCGACTTGCGCTACTTCGGCGATTGCAGGGTGACGCCGTAGCGTCCGTAGATCCGGTCGATGGTGCCGTCGGCATGCAGCCGCTCCAGCGCACCGTCCACGGCCTCGCGCAGCTCCTTGTCCGGGCGCAGCATGCCGACTGCGACATTCCAACTGAGAGCGGTCTCGCTGTCGTCGAGCGGCAGGATGCGGAACGCCTTGTCCGGATGAGCCTGATTGTAATAGGCGGCGATGGTCGGCGTGACCGCGGCCGCGTCGAGCTCACGGTTCGCCAGCGCCTCCAGGCTGTCGACCTCGAACCCGAAGGTGGACGTCGGCACATGACGCTGGCCGATCACCATGGCCGCGACCGATCCGACCTGGACCCCGACCTTGGTGTGCTCGTCGAGACCCTTGAACGACGCCAGCTTGCTGTCGGAGGGCACCGCGAGCGTCACGCCCGTGCGATAATAGGGCTTCGAGATCGCAAGATTGGTCTCGCCCTGCGCCTCGCGGTCGGCGATCACGTCCAGCACGATGTCGCAGTCGGCGCTGCGCATCTGGTACTGGGTGATGATCCAGTCGAGCTTCAGCTCGACGCCGAGCTCGTGGGCGAGCGCCTTCCCAAGCTCGACCTGGAAGCCGGGCGGATCATTCGCCTTGCTGGCGAAGGGCAACGAGTTCGGGTGGGCGCACAGCCCGAGGGTGCCGAACGAGCGGATCGTGGCGAGCGAGCGGGCCTGCGCTGGGCCGATCAGGCCGACGACAATGGCGGCCGCCAGCAGGGGAAGCGTCGTTTTCATGGCGTGCGCTCCTTGCGGAGGGTTCATCCCTTTTCCGGCTTCAAGGCCCGAATATACTTGATGATGTCATCGATTTGCGCATCGGAAAAGGTGGTGCTAAAGGCCGGCATCGCGCCTTCCTTGCCGTTCTTGATGCGGTTGCGAATGAAATCGTCGTCGCGGACCGTGTTCATGAGCTGCGGACCCTTGCCCGCTTCCCGGCCGCCATCGGAATGGCACCAGCCGCAGGTCGTCGCGAACAACTGCTCGACGTTGAATTTTTCGCCCTCCACCGCAGGCGCCGCGGATTGCGCCGCCGCCGGCACGGCCCAGGCCAGCGAGGCCGCGAGCATGGCCATCACGTTCAAGTCCAATCTCATGAGGCGGAACTCCATTTCGTGATGCCCCATCAACGCACGAGGAGCGGGCTGGTGCCCGCTCCTCGCCAGTCTGTTGCGATGCCGCCTATTTCAGGCTGTAGACGACGAGCGCGCCGTCATCGCGCGGCATGCTCTTGTAGACGCCGCCGAAGGTCGGCGCATAGTCGTCCGACGCCATGCCGCCGAAGCCCGCCACCACGGCGATGTACTGCTTGCCGCCCGCGGAATAGCTGATGATGCCGCCCTGATGGCCGGTGCCGTCGGAGTGGCTCCACAGCTCGGTGCCGGAGTCGGCGTCGTAGGCGTGCACGGTGCCGCGCGAATCGGGCACGAACACGAGATTGCCTCCGGTCGACATCACGCTGGCGAGCGGCGGCTCGGGGAAGCGGACCTCCCACTTCTTGGCGCCGGTGATCGGGTCACGCGCGTCGAGATGGCCGTAGATCTCGCCACCCGGGGGCGGCGCGATCTTGAAGTTGGCGCCGATGTTGAGCTGGGCCTGCGGCGCCGTCACCGGCGTCGTCTTGACGACGTCGAGCGTCATGCACCATTCCTGGCCGAGCTTGTAGTAGAGGCCGGTCTTGGGGTTGTAGGAGCCGGAATTCCAGCTCACGCCGCCGGAGATGTGCGGACACAGCGGCTCGTCGACCTTCCCGGCCTGGAAGTCGCGACGGCCGACCAGCTCGCCCGTCTTGGGATTGATGTCCTTGACGAAGTTGCTGTTCTGGGTGATCCGCCAGACGTTCTTGACGCCGAGATTGCTGCGGTCATAGACGAAGATGTAGCCGCTCTTGTTGGGATGCACGACGTATTTCTGGCCGTCGCGATCGAGCATCACGAACTCGCCGACCGCGCTGTCGAAGTCCCAGGCGTCGTGCGGCAGCTCCTGATGATAGAACTTCAGCTTGCCGGTATCGACGTCGAGGCCGATCACCGAGGTGGTGTAGAGGTTGTCGCCGGGACGGGCGCCTTGCGTCTTGTAGTCGCTGCCCGACCAGTCATA
>NZ_JAFAVV010000338.1 GCF_019242285.1 Bradyrhizobium sp. | reverse complement strand
GTCCTGGCAGTTACGAGATCAGCAGGGACGACGAACTCCCTGCAAATGGCCGATGGCCCAGGGCAGCGCGTTTTGATGGCCGGCGCCGATATGCAGTTCGGATCAACTCTTATCCGAAATGGGAAGGGCGGCCAGCTCTAACCGAATTTCTCCGTCATGATGGAAAACTCCTCTCGTCACGGGCGACTCGTGGATTCCTGTCGAGGACTCAACGAGCAAAGTTGCGCTTTGCAGAAGGGTTTCAAGACCGACTTCGCGAGCATCTCACTCGGATGGAGGCGCTTGAAAATACGAACTACACGAAATTCGCTGTCGCCGCAGAATGAAGGCGACGCCTACGACCCCCGAAACGTCCGCGCGCATGGCTCGGATCAGACAACGAGGAACGAAGATTGAAACGATCGTCGCGACCGTGCTTCGCGATCTGGGTGTCCGCTATCGCAAGAACGTCAAGAAACTCCCTGGTAGTCCCGACTTCGCTAACAACACTAGGCGATGGGCCATTTTCGTTAACGGGTGTTTTTGGCACCATCATGCCGGTTGCTGGAAGGCGACGGTACCGAAGTCCAATCGCAAATTTTGGATCACCAAGTTTCACGACAACCAGCGAAGGGATGCTCGTAACGTTGCCCGTCTCCGTCGAGAAGGTTATCGGGTGATCATCATTTGGGAGTGTCAAGAAGGGCGAATCCGAAACAAATTAGCCAAGGTCCTTGAATCGCGTGGCGTAGATAGCGGATAGTCGAGCAATCATGCTCTCATAATTGTAGATGTCACCCTTTGGCGGCGCCGGTGATCCGTCGACGAGTTCAACGGGCCTCCCATCATTAGCCATGTCGATTGCGACGATCGAGATCGCGTCGTAGCCGACGTCACCCGGTTTCGATCGACGTGGGAGCTGCTTTATCTTGTCGATTGCAAGCTGGGCGTCCCGTGGCTGTTTGTGCTGACTCCACACCGGATCGGACGATCTGTTCTTTTTGTTCAGATCCGGACTGAGATAAGCGCTCGCGACATTCACCATCGTGAAAGCCACCGCGATGGCCTGATCGCTCGCTCCGTGCACGGTGAGGTGCGAAGAGTTCAACTCGTCATAAAGGCGTGGAAGTGCGCGTTGATGTGCTGTCATGCAAGCCTTGGCTTCCAGCGCCAACAGGACTGATCCGACCGGCGCTCGAACCAGTGGTGGAAGCTCTCCGAATTCCTCCCGCTCCTCGTCCGTCAGCTCGATCTTGTAGTTCGCGGCGAGGCTTGCCAAGGTATCAGATTTCGTGGGACCTCCGGGCGTGCAGAGCACGAGATCGAGGTTTTTCTTTCGATCATGGACGAAGTCACGCATTTCGTGATTGATGCCAAAGCGCACGGCACCTGTCGCGACGTGGCGCCTCAGAAGTGGAGTAGACACCATCAAGTCGAAGACCACGCCCCAACAGGCAATCTTCGAATGATGATCACTGCGGGAATGATATTGCCACGTGTTGTCATAACGGTCGAGGATACTGGCCGACGACAACGTTCGGACGAGTATCGTAGGTCCATTCATCCAGACTTCGACCCCCTCGAAAATCCTGCAATTTCTAGCTGATTCCCGGGAAGAGAGCGGCGCCAAACTTCGTCCTATTGCACTTAGAGAGGTTCATACTCCGAACATCATCCACTTATGACGATATTCATGTTTTTGCCGCAGTTCGGTCAACAATCGCCGTGAGAAGGCGCGTTTGCTGCCGCGAATCACTGGCTACCATGATTGCAGCCAATTCTCGGATTGTAAGCGTATGTCTGGGGCTGGTCGGGCTTGTCGCGTTGCCTCCGGGACTCACCGCGCGCCGGGCCGAGTAAATTGCGTAACCGAGTGGCCGAGCGCCTCTGCCAACCGCCGCCAGGCAAGCGCTCGGCTGCTTCCTACCTGTTCTGTTCTTCTCGGCCAACCTCTGGTTTAATACATTGGGGCTTCGCCAGTTTCTTGTGCGGCCCACAACAGGCGTTTCCGATCTGAGCCTCACGCCGTCTTCGGCTGGCGCTTGCGCCGTTCACCCAGAGGCACCTCCGCGACGGCGTTCCATGGCGCGTCGGAATGCGACGCGAACAGCTCTTTGAGCTTTTCGGCAGGCTTCGCCGCGCTGAACAGATAGCCCTGCATCTCCGAGCAGCCGAGGGCGGCAAGGAGCTGGCGTTGCGCGTCGGTCTCGACGCCTTCCGCCGTGGTCGTCATGCGGCGGGCGGCGGCGAGGCCGATCACGGCCTGGACGATGCTGGAGGTGCCTTCCGGACGGACGATGTCGTTGACGAAGCTGCGGTCGATCTTGATCTTGTCGAAGGGAAAGCGGTGCAGGTAGCTCAGCGAGGAGTAGCCGGTGCCGAAATCGTCGAGCGCGATGCGCACGCCGAGGCCGCGGAGCTGATGCAGGATCGAGAGCGCGGTTTCGTCGTCGCGGATCAGTACCGCCTCGGTGATCTCGAGCTCCAGCCGGCCTGCCGAAAGTCCAGATGCGGCCAGTGTTGAAGCGATCTTGAGCGCCAGCGTACCGCTCCTGAACTGGACCGGCGAGACGTTGACCGCAAGACGGATGCCTTCCGGCCATGTCGCGGCCTCGGCGCAGGCCGTAGCCAGCACCCATTCACCGAGCTCGTTGATCAGGCTCGTCTCCTCAGCGATCGGGATGAACTCCGCCGGTGAGACCATGCCGCGATCGGGATGACGCCAGCGCACCAGTGCCTCGCAGCCGGTGATGCGGCCGTCCTCGAGGCTGATGCAAGGCTGGTAGTGGACCTCGAGCGCCTGGCTTGCGATCGCCTGGCGCAG
>NZ_JAFAVV010000832.1 GCF_019242285.1 Bradyrhizobium sp. | reverse complement strand
AGATCGAGCCGGCCGTCAGAGCTGGGATGACGCAAACCATTGCATATTTCGGACAGCTTCCGGAAAGACTGCCGGCATCGAGGCGCCCGGCGTTTTCGCGGGGGCTGGGCCTTCGGGCTGCCCGTCCGGCAAAGATGACCGCCACGGTGCGATAGCCGGTGTCCCCAGACTGGCTTCCCGAACTTGTTGCATCTGCTTTGGGCAAAATTCCGGACATGACGAGACAGTCCGACCCAGGCGTAAACGGCCCATCGCGTCATTTCGCTGCTCTGCAGCACGGGATGTCAATCGACGGACGCTGACCAGCAACGCGCGACGTCGAGGAAATGACGGCAATCGAGCGAGCGATGGCTGAAAGTCGCCTCGAAGACGTTCCGACCGATACGGTTGGACAACAGCACAACGCTTGCGCGAAGCCGTGCCACGCGCCGACTGCGGGATGAAGATCAATATTGAACCTCTCATACACCGCGTCTACCATTTTTCTCGCTGGCTGCCTGCCCGAGGCCGATGCTGCTCGGGCGAGATGGCAACGCCTGTCGCCGCGGGACAACATCATCTGCGGCTCGCCGGCTTACGACCGCGGTAGCAAAAACCAGAACCGATAGGAGGAACCATGAAATTCATGCTTTTTGTGCTTCCCACCGTTCCCGCGACGCTCGAGGATCGCAAGCGGCTGCGTCCGATTGGACGCAACAACGAGCGCTACCAGCAGATGCTGGACGAGCTGAGAAAGCTCGCAGCCTTCGCCGATGACGCCGGCTTCGACGTCATGGCGACCACCGAGCATCATTTCCATTCCGAAGGTTATGAGACTTCGGTGGCGCCGCTCCTGCTCTATGCCGATCTCGCCGCCCGCACCAAGCGCATCAAATTCGCCCCGTTGGGACTGGTGCTGCCCTCTTGGGATCCGCTCCGCGCGGCCGAGGAGCTCGCCGTCCTCGATCACCTCACGAAGGGACGAATCTTCGCCGGATTTGCCCGCGGCTATCAGGATCGCTGGGTGAACGTGCTAGGCCAGCAATATCATGTCACCGGCGCGCCGATGGACGGCTCCTCGATCGACAACCATAACCGCAGGGTCTATGAGGAAATCGTCACGATCATCAGGAAGGCGTGGACGCAAGAGACGATCGAGCACGACGGCGAGTACTACAAGGTGCCGTATCCGTACGAGGAGGGCATCCAGCGCTGGCCCGTGCACCAGTGGACGCGCGAATACGGCGCGCCGGGCGAGGTCGACGAGAAGGGCGTCATCCGCAAGATCTGCGTGGTCCCGAAGCCCTATCAAGACCCGCACCCGCCGCTGTTCCAACCGTTCTCGGTGAGCGAAAACACGATCAAATACACGGCACAATCCGGCATTGTGCCCTGGATTCTGGTTTCGTATCCGCCCGAGTTTCAGCGCCTCTGCGGCGTCTATCAGGATGTGGCGGCCAAGAGCGGACGCAAGCTGGGTCTGGGCGAGAACGTCGGCGCCTTCCGCGCCGTGCATTTCGGCAAGACTGAAGCGGAAGCGGTCGAGTTGTTGCGCAACACCAACTACGCCGGCTTCAACCATTATTTCGGGGGATTCGGTTTCTGGGAGGCGTTCCGTTCACCGGAGGACCTGGACAAATATCCGGCGAACCCGTTCACTCCGCTGCCGCCCTCCGAATGGACTCTGGAGCGCATGCGCAAGCTCAAATATGCGCTGGCCGGAACGGTCGATCAGGTCAAGGCCGAGATCGCGGCGCTTCACGAGATCGGCGGCAAGGGCGAACTCGAATGGTTCGGTTGGTTCTTCGACCAGGGTTTCATGTCGATGGATGAGGAGATGCGCCAGATCGAATTGTTCGCCGAACACATCATCCCAGCGTTCCGTTGACCGGGAGCGACAATCGCACGCCCTGGCGTGTTGTGCGCCGGGGCGCCACCTGAGGTCCGCGATCGATCGCAATCGAGGGGCCCCAAGCGTCGGATCTTGAAAGTGCAAATGATGCAATGGCCGTCCGGACCGTGTTGATCGTCCTAGGGGAAATACCGCTGAGCGAACTTTCGGAAATTTTCCATCAGAAACCGATTGGCGCGCCTGCTGATTGGAGCGCCTGGCACGATCACGTCAAAAGCATGAAAAGCGCCGTCGAATACCTCGAACTCAGCCGGAACATTGGCCCGACGAAGGTTCTCAACGTAGATTTTCGCCTCATCCCGAAATGGCTCCAGACTGCCGACATAAGTGATCGTCGGCGGCAATTTCGTATAGTCGGTGCAGCGTGCCGCAGCCGCGTAAGGCGTAACGTGCTTCACGCCATCGAGATAACGGGACCATGCCAGCCTGTTGGCTTGCTCATCCCATACGGGTGCGTCCTCTAGAACGGCTGAGGCGCTATTCCGACGGTCATCGATCATTGGATAGAGCGGCATTTGAAAGGCTATTCTCGCGTCGTCGGTATCGGTGGCCTTGAGCGAGACGGCCGCGGCAAGCCCTCCGCCCGCGCTATGGCCCGACACGATGAATCTGTCGGTTCTTCCGCCGATGGAGGCCGCATTATCCCTTATCCACAGCAGGGTGTCGTAGCAGTCGTTGAAGGCGGCCGGGTACGGCGATTCAACGGCCTTTCTGTAGTCCGGGGCGACGATGATGCATGGCACTGTCTCGATGAAGTCCTTGATGATTGAGCCGAATTGCTCGGGCACTCCTTGAACGTAACCGCCGCCGTGCAGATACAGCATGATCGGCAGTGGTCCGACTGCCGCGGTTGGCCGATAGACTCTCACACGAATCGGCGCCCCACCGTTTCTGCTTGGAATATGTCGCTCTCGGCAGACAAGTCCTCTGATATTCCTTCCCCGCAAGACGGCCCCACTGAAACGGAGCACGAGCAGAGAGAACCATCTCGTGTGATAAAAGCTTGCGATGATCCGCCCAACGGCATATCTGCCGCGCAAGTCCTTATCCACCATGTCTCTGGTGACCTTCATCCGATACGCGCTCATCCGGGCTGCGCCTTCTGATTCCCATGCAGAGCACGGGCTTGCAAGGGGCGTCACGTCGCGGCGGGCTGGAGCGGGCCAAGCTTGCCCAGCTCCATGGCCTTGATTTGCAGCGCCAGATATTTCGAGTTGATCCGGCATTGCGC
>NZ_JAFAVV010000154.1 GCF_019242285.1 Bradyrhizobium sp. | reverse complement strand
GAACGAACCGCGCCGGAATTTCTTCGATTGTGAGCCGCCTCACACCTTCGGCCATTCCTTTAGCCATATAAAAGGTTTAGCGAATGGACCGTTCCTTCGCGATTTGCGAATTGGCTGCTCCCGCTGGAGGCGCTCATGTCCGAGGCTGGCACACGCGAACTCGAAGAGATCAAGAAAGATCCAACGGATGTTCATGTCTTCATTAGCTACTCCCATGAAGATTTCGGCATCGCTCAGTGTCTGCAGGAGGAGCTGACCGCCGTCAATCCCGCCCGGGTCCACTGCTTTTTGGATGCTTACAACATTCGTTCGGGTGAGGAGTGGCATTCGAAGATCATCGACAACCTCAAGGCCGCCGACTGGTTGATTTTCCTTTATACGGGACGCGAACGCAGGCCCTACGATTTTTGCGGCTTCGAGATCGGTATTTTTACCAGCGTGCATCTCCTCGATACGTCGAAGAAGATCACCGAAGCGCCGCGACTGCTGTGCATTCATGACACGCCCGCCGTACCGTCGCTGCTCGCGATGGTGCAAAACCGGCGGATCCGTCCCTATCAGCAGGATGGGCCGCCCGATCCAACAAACGAACTCGATTTCTACATCGACACTCCGCTGGCCCGGCTCTTCGAGGATTTTTACTATTACCCCGAGCGCATGCCGCTGCATGGCGGCACGATGCGAAAGGGGCTTCCGCTCAGGCAGATGCCGAGAACGGCCGCCGAGATCGCCGAGCGCGTAAAGCGGCTGACAATAAAATTCCAAGAAGCCCGGAAGAACGACCCGATATCGGAAAAGTTCTATCAGGTCAGAATGGAGATCGACATTCGCGATCCCCTACCCAAGAACAAGACCGAGATCCCAGGGCGTTCGATGGTCACAGCCGTGCCCGACACCTTCAATCTGCTCGGGTTGAGCCCGGACCCTGACGAGAACGGCGAGCTCAAGACCACCTGGGACCAGATGAAGAGCAGTCTCGAAGCGAATAACGAAACATTTGCCTGGATGGATAAAGTCGAAGACGACATACTAGACGCCGCCCATCAACGAAATTTGAGGAGCCCTGAAACCAGCTTTCGAGCGCATGACGGGCAATTCTACCGCCCGCTGCTGGCCCGCCAGGTCATCTACGGCAGTGGAGCGAGAAAATTCTCGGTGATATTCGTCAGAACCTTGCCGAGGAAGTTTGTCGGCGACGAGACCACATCCGCCTTATTGATCGGGCTCATTCTCGCTTCGCGGTTCAGGTTCACGTTCATCGAAGCCGCCAAGGATGTGCAGGGGAATCTCGGCGACGAGGTCAGCGATGCCGAGTTCCAGCTCGCGTGCCGGCAAATGATTTACGACATCGAGCGAATGGAGCAGGAATCGAGCGAATTCGGGATGAATAATCCCGATATCTTTCACCAAGCCTTTGGCCCGGAAAACCACGAAATCGTGTCGGCTTTTTACGAAATTTGGTTTCCTGCACGAAAGGAGCTTTTCACGCTGATCAAATCCCGGCTGGAGGAGCCAAATACCGTCTCGCGTGATGTGATTCGAGATGCAGTCAAGAAGTTCACGCAGACCTTGAGCCCCTATAACAAGCGTTTTCTCGAAATGTGCTTGCAACGCTACACGGCTTATCTGAAAGGCTGGTTGAACAAGCCTGATTGATCCGTGACCGCGGGAGGCGTTGTCGGTCACTGCGTCGGCGAGCTTGAACTGGCCGCCTGCCTGATCGAATGCGTCTCAGCGCATCTGCTCTTGTCGCGGGGTATTGAGCGGATTCCGCCGCGGTGGATGACGCGGTGAGGTCGCGGACCTGCCCTGGGCAAACGGCGGCACCCAGCCGAATGCGCTGATGCGGACCGGGGACATGGAATCGACAGACACAACCTCCTTCGACGGTTCAGGCGGATGGGGCGCCGCCATCGGCGGCGCGCTCGAGCGCGGCGATGTCGATGCGCTTCATTTGCATCATCGCGTCGAAGGCTCGTCTTGCGCGGGCGGGATCGGCATCGCCGATCAGCCTGGTGAGCTGGCGCGGAACGATCTGCCACGAAACGCCGAAGCGGTCTTTCACCCAGCCGCATTGCTCAGCCTCTGACACCGCCGAGAGCGCATCGGTGAGGCGGTCGGCTTCGGCCTGAGTCTCCACGGGTATCTGGAACGAAATCGCCTCGTTGAACCGGAACATCGGCCCGCCGTTCAATCCGGTGAACGGTTGCCCCATCAGTGTGAACTCGACGAGCAGCACGTCGCCCGCCTTGCCGGACGGGTAATCGGTCGGGGCGCGATGAACGGCATCGACATGGCTGTCGGGGAAAACCGAGGCGTAGAACTTCGCGGCCGCCTCGGCTTTGCCGTCAAACCAGAGGCACGGCGTGATCTTCGACATGATTTCTCTCCTCTGTTGCGTAAGACAACCGGATCGATCGACCTGTCCGTGCCGCCGACTGGCGACGATGCCGGAGTAGTCCCCCAGGGCCTTTGGCAATCGCATGCCCGCCGCGGGCAGGAACAGCCCTACCTGCGCAGCGGCATCAGCGCGCGAAGGCGAGTATCGCGAAACCACAGGCCACCCCAGACGAGAACGCCGAGATACACACCGAACAGATCGTGGGTGAACAGGGGGTCTGCGTGGCGCACATGGGATGCCACGGCGCCGCCGAGATAGCCGGTCAGCAGGACCGCTCCCAGCACGGCCGTCCTCGGAAGCGCGTAGAGCGCGGTTGAGACGAGCAAGATCACGCCGAGCGCGGTGAGAGTGGCGGGATCGGCAGGCCAGCCGATGTCGCTTGTCGCGTCGATGACGAATTGCGGATGGAACAGCTTCATCACGCCGTCCATCAGGCAGAAGGCGATGACGAGGCCACTGAGAATCCAGCCGGCCCACCGCGAGGATGTGGCGGATTGCGATGCTGTCGTGCCGGAATGCTCGGGCATGGATATCGTGCTCATGTCGTTCTCCCTCGGCTTTGTGGGGTTGGTCAGCCCCAGCGACAAACCGGCTTGGGCTTGGGCCTTGGGCTTGGGGTTACGCCGATTGCTTTTCGCAATTCACCATCCAGGGCGTGCCGAACCTGTCGGTCACCATGCCGAAGCGTTGCGCCCAGAAGGTCTCCGCGATCGGCATCATCACCGTGCCGCCTTCCGAGAGCTCCTTGAAGATGCGCTCGGCCTCGGCTGGCTTGTCGACACCTACGCTGACGCAAAAGCCCTGCGGCTTTGATGAACCCCGATTGGGCGCGTCGCTGCCCATCAGCAGGCGGCCGCCCGCCTCGAGGCGTGCATGCATGATGCGGTTGGCGGTCTCGGGATTTTGCGGCACGCCGGAATCTTTAGGCGCATCGGAATGGCGCATCATCATCAGGATCTTGCCTCGAAACACTTTCTCATAGTGCTTGAAGGCTTCCTCGCATTTTCCGTCGAAGCTCAGATAGGTCACAAAGTCGGTCACCATGACAATCGTCCTTTCAGTCGAGTTGAATGAGCACCATCGCACTTGGCCGGTTCGGATGCGGCACTCACGCTGGCCCGGTGCATCGATTCCGACGCGGATGGTTTCCATCCATCGATCAAATTCGATCCTCAATATCGTAAAGCTATAGTCGGGCCTGCTCCGAGACATGCGGCCATTTGTCGGGGGCCAGATGCTAGCGCGTGCTGTCTAAACCAATAGCCACCCTGTTCTAAGCTATTCGTTCGAGCATATTCTTTTCGAAAAAGCGGTTTCCCCTTTAGCGGTTTCTCCTTTTCCGGATCATGCTCTACTGTCTGATGTCCGGCTCGGCCACCCGCGCGAGATTTTCCAGCGACTGCTGCCAACCGAGATAACACGCTTCGGCCGGGATGACGTCGGGGATGCCCTCTTGCACGACATGAAGCTCGGTGCCGACGGAGACCTTGTTCAACGTCACCGTCACCTGAATTTCGCCCGGAAGGTTCGGATCGTCGAAGCGATCCGTGTAGCGAATGCGCTCATGCGGCACGAGCTCGATAAATTCACCGCCGAAGGAGTGGCTGTGGCCGGTCGTGAAATTGCGAAAGGACACTCGAAATTTTCCGCCGACCTTCGCTTCCATGGAATGCACGGTGGCGGTGAAGCCGTTGGGCGGCAGCCACTTCGCCATCGCATCGGGTTCGAGAAAGGCGCGGTAGAGTTTCTCGGGCGTGGTGGCGAGCACGCGGTGCAGACGAACCGTGTTGGGCATTTCGATCTCCGTGAATTTCAGCTTGTGGTAGAGGCGCAGGCGCTCAGCCCTGCGGGATGGGAAGGACCGGCATGATCTCCACCGCTTCGCCGGGGAAGATCGTGAAATGCGGATGGTTCTCGAACATCCTGGCCGCGGCCTCGTGCGATTCCGCGCGCACGACGGTGAAGGCGCCCATCTCGTTGGCGATGTCCGCGATGCCGCTGCCCGACACCCGCTTGGTCTTGCCGAGCGGGCCGCCGGCGCCGACGAGCGCGGCCTGATGCTTTTCCATCCAAGCTTTCCAGGCCGCCATGCCCTTCTGCTCGTTCTTTTTTCGCTCGGCTTCGGGAACGGCCATCCACGCCGTCATGCGGGCGCTCGTTTTGCTGCCCAGGAAGACGGCGAGATAGGTGTTGTCCGTGCTCATGACGATGTCCTTTCCTTGTCCCTTCGAGGTCGAAACAGAAGCTCGATATAGCGGTGCAAATGGTCGATGCTCGAGATGGCGATTTCCGCACCGCCCTTGGCCTTGGCGAGAATGAAGGCACCCTGCAGCACGGCCTGGGTGTGCAAGGCGAGACCCCTCGCGGTCCATCTTGCGCGAATTCCATGACGCTTCATCGCTGCGGCGATGTCGGCCTCGATCTTCGCGGCATGGAAGCTGATGCTGTCATCGCAAGCGTCGCGGATGGCGGGATGGGTGTCGTA
>NZ_JAFAVV010000124.1 GCF_019242285.1 Bradyrhizobium sp. | reverse complement strand
CAACTGGCGCGACGACGTCCGGCCGCGCATCGTCGGCAAGATGGACGACCATGACAAGCGCTTCCTCACCTTCGCCGCCGAGCTCAGCGTCTCTTCCCTTGCAAGCTCGCTCACCGAACGTCTTCTCCGCCTCGACCTCAATCCCGAAATCAAGAACATGCTCCGCGCCAAGGCCGATTGGTTCAACGGCCGCGAAGCGACGCAGGTCCAGGCGATCGCTCCGATCTCTCGCACGCCGTATTTCTGCTCCGGTTGCCCGCACAACACCTCCACCAAGGTCCCCGAAGGCAGCCGCGCCTTTGCCGGCATCGGCTGCCACTTCATGGTGCTATGGATGGATCGCTCCACCGAGACCTACACCCACATGGGGGGCGAGGGCGTGCCGTGGGTCGGCGTCGCGCCGTTCACCAAGGAGGCGCATGTCTTCGCCAATCTCGGCGACGGCACCTATTTCCATTCCGGCAGCCTCGCGATCCGCCAGGCGGTCGCCTCCGGCGCCAACATCACCTACAAGCTGCTCTATAACGACGCGACCGCGATGACCGGCGGCCAGCATGTCGACGGCGAGTTGTCGCCGCAGCAGATCACCTTCCAGCTTCACGCCGAGGGCATCCGCCAGATCTACCTGGTCTCGGAGAATCCTCAGCTCTATCCGGCCACCGACATCGCCGACGGCGTCAAGATCGCCCATCGCGACGAGCTCGACCAGGTGATGCGGACCTGCCGCGAACTGAAAGGCACGTCGGCGATCGTGTTCGTGCAGACCTGCGCGGCGGAGAAGCGTCGCCGCCGCAAGCGCGGCCTGATGGAGGACCCGCAACGTCGTGTGCTGATCAACCCGGAGGTCTGCGAGGGCTGTGGCGACTGCTCGGTGCAGTCGAACTGCATCTCGGTCGAACCGCTTGAGACCGAGATGGGTCGCAAGCGCACCATCAATCAGTCCTCCTGCAACAAGGACTATTCCTGCGTGAAGGGCTTTTGCCCGTCCTTCGTCACGGTCGACGGCGGCAAGCTTCGCAGCCGCGCGCCGGCCGAGCTCGGCGAGATCGGCGAGTTGCCGGAGCCGCCCTCGCGGCCGCCGCTCGAAAAACCCTACAACATCGCGATCGCCGGCGTCGGCGGCACCGGCGTGCTCACCATCGGCGCGCTGCTCGGCATGGCCGCCCATCTCGAGGACAAGGCCTCGATGATCCTCGACATGTCCGGCCTCGCGCAGAAGGGCGGGGCGGTCCTGAGTCATGTCCGGCTCTCCGAGCACACCGCCGACGTGACCTGCTCGCGCATCGTCACCGGCACCGCCGATCTTGTGATCGCCGCCGACGAGGTGGTCGCGGTGTCCAAGGACATGCTTACGCTCTGCGAGTCCGGCCGCACCATCGGCATCATCAACAGTCACGTCATTCCGACCGCCGACTTCATCCTCAACCGCGATTTCAACTTCCAGAGCCGCCAAGTCAACGGCGTGCTGGAAAATTCGCTGCGCAAGGAATCGAGCTTCATCGACTTCACCCATCCCGCCGAGGTGCTGCTCGGCGATTCCATCGCCACCAACATCATGATGCTCGGCTATGCCTATCAGAACGGCCTGTTGCCGCTATCGGCGGAGGCGATCGAGAAGGCGATCGAGGTCAACGGTGTCTCCATCAAGATGAACACCGAGGCGTTCCGGCTCGGCCGGCTTGCTGCCGTCGATCACAGCCGGCTGGAAGCGATGATGAAGGGTCAGGACGCGCCGGCCGCCGCTCCGAAGACGCTGGAGGCGATGTCGCTCGACGAGATCGTCGTCCATCGCGTTGCGCATCTGACCGGCTATCAGAGCAAGCGCTACGCCGCGCGCTATCGCAGGCTGGTCGATCGCGTGCGCGAGGCCGCCCGCGACGGCGGCTACGACGAGGCGCTGCCGCGAGCGGTCGCGATCAACTACGCAAAGCTGCTCGCCTACAAGGACGAGTACGAGGTGGCGCGGCTGTTCAGCGACGGCCGCTTCACGCAGTTGCTGCGCGACCAGTTCGACGGCGACTACACCCTCAACTTCCACCTGGCACCGCCGACCCTCGGCGGCGAGAAGGACCCACTCGGCCGGCCGAAGAAGCGCGCCTATGGCCCGCGCATGATGACGGGTTTCAAATGGCTTGCGCGCCTGCGTTTTCTGCGCGGCAGCCCGCTCGACGTCTTCGCCCGCAGCGCGGACCGCAAGCTCGAACGCGAACTGATCACGTCCTACGAGCAGGACGTCGAGGCGGTGTTGAAGAATCTGTCGCCGTTGACGATCGAGCCCGCCGTCGAGCTGCTGTCGCTGCCCGACCGCATCCGCGGCTACGGCCCGGTGAAGGAGAAGGCGGCGCACGCAGCCAGGGCCCGGCACGAGCAACTCGTTGCCGACCTCGCCAGCCCACCGCCCGCGCCAAGACAGATCGCCGCTGAATAGCGACGCTGCCGTAGGGTGGGCCAGGGGCGCGAAGCGCCAGGCCCACCCTTCTTTCGACATCACGGCTCTGAATGGTGGGCACACTTTCGCCTGCGCTCTTTCGAGCTTCGGCGAAAGCTTAGCCCACCCTACCGATTTCCCGCATGGCAGTTGGCGTAACTTCTATTTTTCAGAAAATACCTTGACGTCGCCCCCAAATCAGTGGCATAATCTGCGCCGTCCCGCCTCGATGAGAGGGGCGTACGCGCGATCGTCACGACACGCGGGGCGGGCTGCGGTGGACGCGAGGGTGCTGCGAGACGAACGGCACCGCGCGGACGCGAAGGCGTGTGGTCCTGATCCCGCGACGCTGGGATCAAGTCTCGCAGGACTGATGGCGAGGCGAGGGTGGCAACAAAGCCCGTTCACCCGGGAGAGCGCGCTATAAGAGTTAAAACCACCGCGCAGGGAAGGCCGGGTCAACTCGGCTGAGCCTGTGGTTCCTGCCCCGTGCGTTCTTGTTGCACGGGGGCCATGGGTGCCAGCCGGCACCCGGTCTTCCCTGCGCCCTCTGTTCTTTCGAGGGTGTTTTCCTTCCATAGCTCGGACGCGATCTGCGTCGCGAGAATGCGAGGTCGTATCTCTCGATGTCATGCCCGCGAAAGCGGGCATCCGGCATTCCAGAGGCGTCTCGTGTGAGCACGACTGTCTCTGGAATGCTGGGTCGCCCGGTCAAGCCGGGCGACGACGGCGGAGCACGACGCGGCGCCTCCATCTGTCATGACCATCAGCCATGAGTTTTCATCTCACCCGGCGGAATATTTCGCCGCTTGCCAAGGCCGCGCCGGCACGTCACAAAAACAAAGGCTAAAAAGAAACGCCAGCGGAGAACCAGTTGACCATCAAGGGCAAGGCCTACGTCACGGGGATCTACGAGCATCCCACCCGGCACGCGCCGGACAAATCCACCTCGCAATTGCACGCCGAGATCGCCAAGGGGACGATCGAGGACGCCGGTCTCTCCAAGGCCGACATCGACGGCTATTTCTGCGCCGGCGACGCACCGGGCGGCGTGATGAACATGGCCGATTACCTCGGCCTGGACATGAAGAAGCTCCGCCACATCGACTCCACCGATACCGGCGGCTGCTCCTATCTGATCCATCTCGGCCATGCCGCCGAGGCGATTGCCGCCGGCAAGTGCTCGATTGCCCTGATCACGCTGGCCGGCAAGCCGCGCACCGGCCCGATGCCGCCGCGCTCGGCCGGCGCCGAGGCCGATTTCGAGACCGCCTACGGCCAGACCACCCACAACGTCTACGGCATGTGTGCCATGCGCCACATGCACGACTACGGCACCACCTCCGAGCAGCTCGCCTGGATCAAGGTCGCCGCCTCCCATCATGCGCAATACAACCCGCATGCCATGCTGAAGGAGGTCGTCACCGTCGAGGACGTGCTCAACTCGCCGATGATATCGGATCCGCTGCACCGGATGGACTGTTGCGTCGTCACCGACGGCGGCGGCGGGCTGATCGTGACGTCGGAAGAGATCGCCAAGAGCCTGAAGCAGCCGCAGGTGCGGCTGATCGGTCATGGCGAGGCGACCAAGGGACCGCGCGGCGGCAAGGATATCGACCTCACTTATTCCGCCGGCGTCTGGTCCGGGCCACGCGCCTTCGAGGAGGCGGGCGTGACGCCGACGGACATCAAGTACGCCTCGATCTATGACAGCTTCACCATCACGGTGCTGATGCAGCTCGAGGATCTCGGCTTCTGCAAGAAGGGCGAGGGCGGCAAGTTCGTCGCCGACGGCAACCTGATCTCGGGCGTCGGCAAGTTGCCGTTCAACACCGACGGCGGCGGGCTGTGCAGCAACCACCCCGTCAACCGCGGCGGCATGACCAAGATAATCGAAGCGGTGCGGCAGCTGCGCGGCGAGGCCCATCCGAAAGTCCAGGTGCCCAACTGCGATCTCGCGATTGCCCACGGCACCGGCGGCCTGCTCGGCAATCGCCACGCCGCCTCGACCTGCATTCTGGAGCGCGTGTGATGGCCGAAGCAAAGAAATATCCGGCGCCGGCGACCAATCCCGAGACCACGGCGTTCTGGGAAGCGGCGAAGGCCGGCAAGTTCATGATCAAGCGCTGCACTGCCTGCGGCGAGCCGCATTACTTCCCGCGCGCGATCTGCCCGTTCTGCTTCTCCGACAAGACGGTGTGGGAGGAATCGTCGGGCGAGGCGACGATCTATTCCTACAGCCTGATGCGCAAATCGGCCAGCGGCCCGTTCGCGATCGCCTATGTCACGCTGAAGGAAGGTTTGACCTTGCAGACTAACATCGTCGATTGCGAGTTCGACAAGATCAAAATCGGCCAGAAGGTGAAGGTGGTGTTCAAGCCGACCGACGGCGCGCCGCTGCCGTTCTTCACGCCGGTGTAGAACTTGCGCGGTGCGTAGGTGGGTAGA
>NZ_JAFAVV010000123.1 GCF_019242285.1 Bradyrhizobium sp. | reverse complement strand
GGAACGATCCGGTTCCACCATACTATCCAGATCTGGTGCGCCTGATCATCGACCACGTATTTCTCGAATTGGCGCATCAACGCGCGCTGCTTGTCGAAATCTGTCTCGCGCAGCATCTTCTCGTAAAGAGCGAGCTCGTCCGGGTCGTCGTAATAACCGTAGGACCCGGCATAGTTTGGCAGATACGTCTGCACGTCCAATAGCGGGTTGGGCACTCCCCGGCAATTGGCGATCAGCGCGACCTCGAAATTGCCACTGCGCAACGCTTCCAATTCGGGGCCCGTGGGCATGACCCGCTGCGTGACGTGCAGCCCGATCTTGCTCCATTCATCGACCAGCCAAGTGCCGACATATTTGTAGGGCTGGTCGACGCTGCGGTTCAAAAGCTCGAAGGAGAGCCCCTCGGCGCCCGCTTCCTTCAGCAGACGCTTGGCCTCCGCCCGCGATTTCTCGATGTCGGGCCAGAAGCCCGCGACCTGCTGCAATTCCTCCTTGGTCGCGGCCAGTGGCGAGGCGGGGAACACGATGCCGCCGACAGTGCGCACATTGGCGATCTTCGACAATGCCGGTCCGCCGTGCCAACGATCAATGGCAAAAGAAAGCGCGCGGCGGACGCGGGGATCGTCGAAGGGTTTTTTCTTGTGGTTCGGTGTCACCAGGTTGCCGCAATTCCAGTCGCTCTCCTGCACCGTTATCTTGTCACCCAACGCCTTGACGAGCTCGTCGCGTGCCGCTGGCGGAAGGCCGCGGAATTCAATTGCTGCGCGATCCGCGCGTATCGCGTCGAGTCTCACCGCCTGCTTATCGGCATAGATCGCCTTGAACCCGTCGAGATAGGGCAGCCCCTTGCGATAGTAATCGGGATTTCGCACTCCGCTGATCGACTGCCCGGTTTCGAATTCGGCGAATTTGAATGGGCCCGAGCCGAAGATGTTCTTCTCGTACCAGCGCGGGTCGCTATCGAGAATTTCCTTCTTATAGATAAAGGCGAACGGGTCGGCGAGCGCCGGCAGAAACGCGTCGGTGGCGAATTTGAGGTGGAAGACGACAGTCGAAGGATCGGGCGCCTCGACCGTGTCGACCATCTCGTACCAGCTCTCGCGCGGGCTCAGCATCCCCTTCGGGGGATGGATGATCATATCCCAGCTCTTGGCGATATCGGCGGCGGTCAGGGGCGAGCCGTCGTGGAATTTGACCCCGTCGCGGATCTTGAAGGTGTAGGTCTTGCCGCCATCCGTTGGCTTCGGCATCGCAGTGCACAGATCGCACACGAAATCGGTTGTCGAGGAAGGGTTCTCCGGATTTATGCGGATCAGTACGCTGTAGAACGGCGCCGCCGAATGCAGGGTCGCGAACGTCTGTTCGCGGTGACCATCAAAGCTCGGCGGCGCATCCGCTGGGATCGTATAGGTCAACACCCCGCCGCGCTTCGCGGGCGCCTCCTCGTCGCCGGGTGGCACCGCCAGGGCCGCGGCCCCGAGCGCGACCGCGCCCAGGGCCACCGCCGACCACCAAATGCCAATCCTCATTTGCGTCTCTCGCCGCGAAACATGAATCAGGTATTAGCCAGGCTGCCGGCCGGCTCCAACCGCCGCGTCGATGCCGCGCTCTCGATCGCAATCTCGCTGCTGCGGAAACACGCCGCGAAGTGCCGGCCGCCGGCCGCCGGTTGCAGCGCCGGTCGCGATACGGCGCAGGCCTCGACGGCAAATCGGCAGCGCGGCCGGAACGAGCAACCGGCATCGAGCCGGGTCAGATCGGGCGGCTGCCCCTTCACCGGATCGAGCCGCGCCTGGCGCGGCCGGTCGAGCCGGGGCACCGAGCGCAGCAGGGCCATCGTGTAGGGATGCCGGGGATTGTGGTATATTTCAGCCGCCGGGCCGTTCTCGACGATGCGGCCGGCGTACATGACATTGACGCGATTGGCATAGCGCGCGACGACGCCGAGATTGTGCGTAATGATGATCAGCGCCACCTCGAGCCGCTGCGTCAGCTGTTTCATCAATTCGAGGATCTGCGCTTGAATAGTGACGTCGAGCGCTGTCGTCGGTTCGTCCGCGATGATCAGCTTGGGCTCGCAGGCAAGAGCGATCGCGATCATGATGCGCTGCCGCATGCCGCCCGATAATTGGTGCG
>NZ_JAFAVV010000933.1 GCF_019242285.1 Bradyrhizobium sp. | reverse complement strand
CAGGCCGTCCCACACTTTCCGGAACGCACGCGCTTCCACGCTGAACCAGAAGCCGCCAACGGCGAGCAGGAGCACCGCCACAAGCCAGGGCGCGATCGCGTGCTCGTCGACCTTGGCTCCGAACAGCACCAGCGTCTTGCCCTGCGCCGCACCGATGGTGAGGAACGACGCCAGCTCGACCACGCCGACGAAGCCGAGCACCACAAGCAGGCCGGGAACCAGCACCCGCACATAAGGCACGAGCAGGCGGCCGAACCGGCCGGCGCGCACGATCGGGCCGTGGGCCGCGATCAAGCCCATCAGCCCGTTCGGCGCGAAGATCACCATGGTGATGAAGAGCACGCCGACATAGACCAGCCAGGAGTTCGACATCAGGCTGACGCCGCTCTGTAACAGCGTGATCAGGATGGCGCCGAGGATCGGGCCGCCGAAGGCGCCGGAGCCGCCGATATACGCCATCAGCAGCGCGTTGGCCGACAACGGCGCGGCCAGCGCGTCGAAGGTCACGATCTCGTAGGTGATGGCGTAGAGCCCGCCGCCGATGCCGGCGAAGAAGCCGGACAGCGCGAACTGCAGGAAGCGCACCATGCGCGGGTCGTAGCCCATGAACTGCACGCGCTCGAAATTGTCGCGCGAGGCGTTGGCCATCCGCCCGAGCGGCGTTCGGGTGAGAAACAGCATCAACAGCGCCGAGATCACGGTCCAGGCCAGGATCAGGTAATAGACCTGGATGGCCGGGCCGTATTTGAAGCCGAACAGGCTGTGGCCGATCATGCGGTTGGAATTGACGCCGCCCTCGCCGCCGAAGAAATGATGGAACATCAGCGCGGCCGTGGTCATCAGCTCGCCGATGCCGAGCGTGATCATCGCGAACGCAGTGGCGCGCTGTTTCGTGGCCATGTAGCCGAACACGATCGCGAGCCCCGTGCCCGACAATCCGGCCAGGATCGGGAACAGCTCGAGCGGCAGCGGCAGCACGCCGTCACCGGCGAGGTTGAGAAAGTGGATCATGGCGTAACCGCCGATCCCAAAGAAGGTGGCGTGGCACAGCGAGAACAGCCCGGCCTGCCCGAGCAGCATGTTGTAGGACAAGGCCAGGACGGTCATCATGCCCATCTGGCTCAGCATCGAGACCACGAAGCCGGACTGCCGGCCGGTGTGATAGTTGTAGAAAACCCACGGCATCGCGATCGCAGCGAGAAGCGCCACGAGCCAGACCCACCCCTGCACCGAGCGATTGGCCTTCATGTGTCGCGCGTTCCCATCAGGCCGCGCGGCCGGAACAGAAGGATCAGGATCATCAGCGCGAACGGCAGCAGCGCGCCGATCCGCGCCACCGGCACGGTCATGAACTCCGTGAACAGATTGTCGCCGGGCAGGCTCACGCCGAGCGGCTTGATCAGGTCGAACAGCGAAGCGTTGATCACCACCGCGAAGGACTGGATCATGCCCATCAGGATCGAGGCGACGAAGCATCCGAGCAGCGAGCCGAGCCCGCCGAACACCACGACGACGAACACGATCGGCCCCATCGAATCGGCCATGCCGGGCTCGGTGGTCTGGTAGTTGCCGCCGATGACGCCGGCGAGCCCGGCGAGCGCGCAGCCGCCGGCGAACACGATGGTGAACACCCGCGGCACGTTGTGCCCCAGCGCGCTCGCCATCTGCGGATGGGTGAGCGCGGCCTGGATGATCAGCCCGACCCGGGTCTTCTTCAGCAGCAGCCAGGTCGTGATCAGCATGGCCGCCGACACCAGCAGCATGAAGCCGCGATAGGCCGGGAAGTATTCGCCATAGAAGGTGAACAGCGGGAAGTCGAGGACCGCCGGCATGCGATAGGGCATCGGCAGCATGCCCCAGATCATCTGCACGCTGCGGCCGATGATGAAGACGAGGCCGAAGGTGAACAGCAGCTCGGCGATGTGGCCATTGGCATGGACGCGGCGCAGGCCCCAGATCTCGATCGCCGCGCCGATCAGGCCGCACAGCAGCGGCGCGATGATCAGCGCCGGAAAGAAGCCGATATACTGGCTGACGGTGAAGGCGAGATAGGCGCCGATCATGTAGACCGAGGCATGCGCGAAATTGAGCACGCCCATCATGCTGAAGATCAGCGTCAGCCCGCTCGCCAGCATGAACAGCAGCATGCCGTAGACCAAGCCGTTGAGCAGGGAAACGAGGACGATCTCCATGGGTTGCAGTCCTCGCTTCCGCTAGATCATCGCGTTCTCTCCGTTCACTCGGGCCGCTTCATCTTGCAGATGGTCGGCAGCGTCAGGTCGGTCGCGGACGCCGTCATGTAGTTCTTCCAGCCGAAGCCGGTGTGCTCGGAGTCGTATTTGACATCCTTGGAGAAGATGCCGGCGTAGAACGGCATCAGGAGCTGATGATCGTCCTTGCGCATGGTGACGTCCTGCCCGAGCATGTCCTTCTCCTGCAGGCTCTCCAGCGCCAGCGCCACCTTGAGCGGATCGGTCGAGCCGGCCTTGTTGATCGCATCCGTCAGCATGTCGATCATGGTGACGAAATTGAGCGTCGAGAAATCGGTGTCGTGGCCGCTCGTACGCCAATCCTCGGCGAACTTCTCCGCCGCCGGCACCTTGAGGTCGACCGGGACGTTGCCGTTGAACTCCATGATCGAGGTCAGGCGGTTCTCGCCGGCGGCCCCGATCGCGGTCGCGCCGCCGATCAGGTGGGCGAGGAAGGTGTCGAACCGCACGTTCAGGCCGGCATCGTTCGCAGCCTTGATCAGGAGGTTGAGGTCGCGGTTATAGTTGCCGGTGACCACGCTCTGGGCGCCGGAGGCCTTGATCTTGGCGACATAGGGCGAGAAATCCTGCACCTTGCCGAACGGCATCAGCTCGTCGCCGACGATCTCGACATCGGGACGCAGCTTGGCCAGCCATTTCTTGGAATCGTGCTGGATCGACTGGCCGAACAGATAGTCCTGGTTCAGGAGATAGACCTTCTTGACATCGGCCGGCAGCGCCTTGATGCGGGCGGCGGCGCGCATGTCGACGGACCCTGCGAAGCGGAAGTGCCAGAAGTCGCATTGCTCGTTGGTGAGCTCGGTCGCGAGCGCGCCGCAGTTGAGATAGAGGATGCGGTTGTCGGGGTTGCGGGCATTATGCTTGGACACCGCGTCGATCAGGGCGGCGCCGACATTCGATCCCGTGCAATGCATCACGAACGGGATGCTCTGGTCGGTCATGCTCTTGAGCGCGATCAAGGCCTCGGCCGGTTGCAGCTTGTCGTCGAACGGCACCAGCTCGAACTTCCGGCCCAGCGCGCCGCCGGCCGCGTTCTTCCTGGCGATGATGAACTGGAAGATTTTCAGGAACTCGTCGCCACCCGAGGCGAACGGGCCCGAGAACGGGTCAGTATAAGCTAGCTTGATAGTGTCCTCGGCCAAGGCGGGCCGGCCTGTCGACAACAGACCCAGAAGCACAAAGGAATAGCAGATCAATCGCATAAAGCGCATCATTTCCTCCCCATGCCCGCCCCGCAGGACAGATTTGTTTTTCTTTGAGAGTACATAGGCCCAAGGTCGAGTCAATCCACCGCCTTCCCCACCTGACTTTCCGCTCGACTGTGCGGCCGCGCGCCAATTCCGGGTGACGGGCTTTTCCGCGATGTCGGCCTTTTGAATGATTCACAATTGCGCCGTCTCCATAGCGCCATCTAAAATTGATTTGTCTTTCGCGCGATCGCGCCGCGGGCCGGCGCCGATTGCACGTTCCAGACGGACAACTGAACCGGTCCGTCAGTCGCCGGCGCGCTGCGCGGCAACGCGCGGCGATGCAGGCTGCGAGGAAATCCGCTGCTGCAGCCGCGCGTCACTGAGCTGCAGCGTGGCCTGGTCGAGCCGGCCCTGCGCGGCGGCGTCGGCGGCACAGGTGAAGATGCGGTAGAACTGCGCGCCGTCGAAGGCCACCAGCAACAGGTCGGCCCCGGCATCGAGCGCCTCGACCACCGCCGTGCAGACATCGTGCTGGTAGATCGCGCCCATCACCAGGTCGTCGGTGATGACGAGGCCCTGGTAGCCCCATTCCTTGCGGAGGATGCCGTCGATGACGCGCTTCGAATGCGAGGCGGGCCGGCCCGGATCGATCGCGGGCATGCTGACATGCCCGACCATGACGGCGGCGTTCGACGCGGCCAGCACCTCGCGGAACGGACGCCAGTCGGCGGCTTGCAGCACCTCGACCGGGGCGTCGAGGCTGGCGTCGAACAGATGGGTGTCGCTCCGCACCCGTCCGAGCCCTGGGAAATGCTTCAAGGTCGCACCGACGCCGGCGGATTCGAGGCCGTGCACATAGGCGCGCGCGATCTCGCCGACGACCGCCGGATCGTCGGCGATCGCGCGCTGGCCGATCAGCGTATTGTGGTCGAACAGATTGTGCCCGGCCGCGGGCTTGAGATCGAGCACCGGCGCAAAGTTGAGATTGACGCCAAGCTCCGCGAGCTCCCGGCCATGAATGCGCCCGAACGCCTCGGCCCTCCGCTGACGGAGATCGGGGGGCAGACCGACGAGCGTCGCCAGCGCCGGCAACGCCGTCAATGGCGGCGCGAGATGCGCGACGATGCCGCCCTCCTGATCGGCGGCGACGATCAAGGGCGGCAGGCCTGCCGCCCGCCGCCGCGCCTGCAGCGCCGCAAGCTCCGCCTTCACCGCCGCCGCGGTGCGGCCGGCGACATTGTGTCGGGCGACATAGACGCCGCCGATCAATCCCTTCTCGGCGAGATCGGCGACCTCGTCGAACGACGTATAGCCGACGACGAAATGCCGGCCGAGACTGCGGGCCAGGGCCGGCTCGGTCCGCAGCACCTCGCGCTTGCCGGCTTCGAACAAAAGCTGCGCACCGAGCAGCGCGAATGGCGGCAATATCCATAGCAGCACCAGCAGCTTCCCGATCAGGCTGCCGACGTGCCCGCGCCTGATCAGGACCGCTACCACCGCGAAGCTCGCTGCTGACAGCGCCGCGTTTCCCGGCCCGCGCAGCGCGGTCAGAACGGGATCGTTGCTGTCGATTGCGGCGACGGTGCAGACGGCACCGATCATCCAGATCGCGAGGGTTCCGACAAGTTTGAGGATTCGCATGGAAGACACGGACCTGGCGACGGGCGCGTTGCGTGAGGCGTCTCCGTATCAACCCCATGGGCGCGAGCCAATCGCAAAACCGCGTCTGCACGAAATCTGCAAACAAATCCTGAACTCCTGCAGAGCTCGTCGCCACCAAGTGCACGGAAGCCGCATAGCGTCCGCCGCGTCGACCAGCAGTCGATGCCCTTCAGGAAGCTCAAGCGATGACCAGCCTCGCCCCTCCCCTGTCCATTTGCCTCGTCCGCCCGCATCCTTCGCACAAGCTGGCGCTCGCGCTGGCGCTGACGGCGCTCGCGGATTCCCTGTTCTACGGCGAGCGCATGGGAATCTCCGTCGTCGTTTCGCTTTCGCCCTGTCGTTCCGCATCGCAGGTGCCGCATTCTGCGTCGCCGTGTCCATTCTGACCGATGCCGGATGGCATCCCGGCGCAGTTGGGGTTTCCGCGGATATCGGCTACAGCGTTACCTGGATCAGCATGACAAGCCGGCTGCCGCGGGCTGACCAGCCGGAGGAAAATGTGCCGCACCGCATCCTCACCGTCGATGACGACCTGCACATTCGCGAGGTGATCCGCGTCGCGCTGAAGAAGGCCGGCATGAGCGTGGCCGAGGCGCGCGACGGCAAGGAAGCGCTGGCGCGCTTTGCCGCCGAGGCGCCCGACCTCGTCGTCCTCGACATCGGCATGCCCGAGCTCGACGGCCTCGACGTCTGCCGGCAGATTCGGAAAAGCTCCGACGTGCCGATCCTGTTCCTCACCGCGCGCGACGAGGAGATCGACCGCATCCTCGGCCTCGAGATCGGCGGCGACGACTATGTGACGAAGCCGTTCAGCCCGCGCGAATTGGTCGCGCGGGTCAACGTCATCCTCCGCCGCAGCGCGCCGCGCGAGGTCGATTCCAAATCCTCCGTGCTGGCGCAGGGAAAGCTCGCGATCGATCCTGTAGAGCATGCGGCGAGCTTCGCCGGCACGCCGCTCCGACTCACCGCGATCGAGTTCGGCATCCTGCGGGCGCTCCTCGCGCGACCGACCGCCCTGTTCAGCCGCGAGCAGATCATGGCCGCCGCCTACCAGCTCAACATCCAGGTCTCCGACCGCACCATCGACAGCCATATCCGCAACATCCGCGCCAAGCTCGCAGCCGCGAACTGTGACAACGTGATCGAGACCATTCACGGCGTCGGCTTCAAGCTCGGCCGCTGCGAGCCTGCGGCATGAGCGTCGCACCAAGACGGAAATGGCGGCCGTCACTCGCGCAGATCATCTTCGCGGTGCTGGCCGTGGTCGCCACGCTGCCGCTGATCGGGCTGTTCTTCTTCCGCCTCTATGACAACCAGCTCATCCGCCAGACCCAGGCGGAGCTGATCGCGCAGAGCCGGGTGTTCGCCGCGATCTATGCGCGTGAGGTGCAGGCTCATCTCGCCTCGAACATCCCGCTCGGCGCCGAGCTGCCGGCGGAGGCGCTGCCCGATCCGCAGGACCGCTTCGAGCCGATCCGGCCGACGCTCGATCTCGCCGCCGACGAGATGCTGCGCCGCCGGCCCGACGCCCTGCCCGCCGCTGCGCCCGCGGACAAGTCCTATGTCGAGATCGGCGCCCGGCTCGAGCCGCTGATCGAGGACACGCAGCGGGTGACGCTCGCGGGCTTCCGCGTTCTCGATCCCCGGGGGGTCGTCATCGCCGGCCGGTCGGAGATCGGCCTGTCGCTGGCGCATGTCGAGGAGGTCGCATCCGCTTTGCGCGGCGAATACCGCGCCGTGCTGCGCACGCGGATTCCCGACAAGCCGCCGCCACCGATCTATTCGTTCAGCCGCGGCCTCGGCGTCCACGTCTTTTCCGCGATGCCCGTGATCGTCGACAACCACATCGCCGGCGTGGTCTACACCTCGCGTACGCCCGCCAATATCTTCCAGCATTTCTACCAGGAGCGGGTGAAGTTCGTCCTTGCCGGCGGCATGGTGGTCCTGGCGACGCTCGCTATCGGCCTCGTGTTCTCACGCACCGTCACCCGCCCGATGTATGAATTGATCGGCCGCGCCGAGCGCATCCGCGGCGGCGACACCGCCGCGTTCGCGCCGCTCGCCCATTACGGCACGCGCGAATTCGCCGCGCTGTCGAAGGGCTTTCTCGACATGGCCGAGCAGTTGTCGCGGCGCTCGGACACCATCGCGACCTTCTCCGCGCATTTGACACACGAGTTGAAATCACCGCTGACCTCGATCAAGGGCGCTGCCGAGCTGCTGCTCGACCAGCTCGAGCCGCAGGCGAGCCCGCTGACGCGGATGGAGCAGAAGAGCCTCCTCTCCAACATCCTGTCCGATGTCGACCGCCTCGAAGTCATGACGCGCCGGCTGCGTGAATTGGCGCGCGCCGAGATCGTCGAGCAGCACGAACGCGCCGAATTGAACATCGTGGTCGGCAATTTGATCAGCCGCTTTCCGACCCGCGCGATCAAGGCGAGCGGCTTTCTCGACTGCTCGATCGGCATGTCGGCGGAAAAGGCGCTGATCGTGCTGTCGCACCTGATCGACAACGCGGTCCGCCACAACGCCAGGACCGTTCAGCTCGAAGCCTCCGGCGACGCCTCGCGCGTCCGGATCACGGTCGGCAACGACGGCGATCCGATCTCCGAGCCCAACCGCGAACGGATCTTCGACGCCTTCTTCACCACCCGCCGCGACACCGGCGGCACCGGCATGGGCCTTGCGATTGTCAGAGCCGTGATGACCAGCCATGGCGGCTCGATCCGCCTGCTGCCCGCCGAGAAGGGCGCGGCCTTCGAATTGACCTTTCCGGCGGTCTGAGATTCGTAGGGTGGGCAAAGCGGCGTCTTGCACAGAAGCGCGCCGCGCAAAGACAGGAGGGTACCCACCTTTCGCGAGCACCGCTGCCGATGGAATGGTGGGCACGTCGCTTCCGCCTTCGCTCTGCGAGCCACGGCGGACGCGGTCGCGCCTTACCCCATCCTACGAACTGACGACTTTCGCAAAAAACCGCTATTTCCACATATATGGAATCTTTTCCCCGCCCTTGGCGCGGTGCCGGCTTCCGACCTAACCTCGCATCAAGCGCCTCCGGCTCGGAGGCAACACCAATTTCGAGGGAAAAGGAAGCGATGAAAGTCTTCGTCTTTGACCTGCTCGCCTATGGCGAACAGCTCGATCATCTCAAGGTCGGCAGCGAGCTTCCCTATCCCCTCTCCAACCGTCACTTCAAGCCGGAGATCGCGGTACGCACCTATGCCGAACATCTCGAGGCCTGGGAGGAGCTCGACAAGCTCGGCTATGACGGCGTCGGCTTCAACGAGCACCATTGCTCGCCCTATGGATTGATGAACTCGCCGAACCTCTTGGCCGCGGCCGCGGCCCAGCGCACCAGGCGGCTGAAGCTCCTGATCTACGGCAACCTGCTGCCGCTGCATGAGCCGCTGCGGCTCGCCGAGGAATTGGCGATGCTGGACTGCCTGTCCAACGGCCGACTGATCTCCGGGTTTGCGCGCGGCATCCCGCGCGAATACCAGGTGCACAACGTGCCACTGCAGGAGTCCCGCGCGCGGTTCGAGGAGGCCTATGAGATCGTCACCCGCGCCTGGAGCGAGGAGATATTCTCCTACCAAGGCAAGTTCTGGTCCTACAAGGATGTCGCGCTGTGGCCGCGGCCGGTACAGAAGCCGGGCCCGGAAATCTGGATCCCGGTCGTCGGCAGCAAGGAATCGATCGAGTTCGCGGCGCGGAAGAACGCGGTGATCACGCCCGGGCTCGCGAGCGGCGGCCTGCAGCAGGACATCATCCGCTACTTCGCGAAATGCCTGCGCGAGAACGGCCATGGCATCACACCGCACCATCTCTCGATTGCGGTGCCGGCCTATGTCGCCGACAGCAAGGCCGAGGCCGTGAGAGAGTTCGCGCCCTACCATCTCTATTTCAACCGCACGCTGTTCAGCCACGGCAACTTCACCGAAACGGCAAAACAGCGCGACGCCGGCTATGTCTCGCAGAGCTCGACCGACTATGTGCGGCCGGAGAACATGAAGGCTGCGGCGGGCTTGCGCGAGAACTACCGCAACACGACGCTCGCCGATTTCGAGCGACAGGCCGAGCACATGGCGTTCGGCACGGCGAAGGAGGTCACCGAGCGCATCATCGCCGCCGCGGACGCGGCCGGCGCCAACCAGGTGCAGATCAGCCTCAACCGCGGCGCGTTGCCGCAGGAGATGTTCCTGGAGCAGATCCGCCGCTTCGCCCGCGAGGTGCTGCCGGCCCTGCAAGCCCACGAGGTGCGCCGCGTGCCGGCCGCCGAGGAGATCGCGGCGTGAGGCTGACGATCAGTCCGAGCCATCGCCGCGACAAAGGTGCACTCCCTCTCCCGCCCTTGCGGGGGAGGGCTGGGGTGGGGGTATCTCCACGAGCGAATCTGCGGAGAGTCCCCACCCGCCGCGCAAGCGCGGCGACCTCCCCCGCAAGCGGGAGAGGTGAGCGAGCCTGCGGATAGCTCTAGGACTCGTACACGGACCTGCGTAAGCTGCCAACGAGAGTGCCGGCCAACGGCGCCTTCATCCGCACATTCGGGGAGGCCGTCATGAACGTCGAGGTGAGATCGCCGGTCGAGGAGGCGCTGGAGAACCAGCCGTTCGGCGCGCTGCAATTGCGGGTCGTGCTGCTCTGCGCATTGGTGCAGGCGTTCGACGGCTTTGATCTCGGCACCATCGGCATGGCCGCGCCGTCGCTGTCGAAAGCCTGGGGCGTGCCGCCGCCGCAATTCACCACCGCCTTCGTGATGTCGAGCGTCGGGATCCTGTTCGGCGCACTGCTGTCCGGCCCGCTCGGCGACCGTTTCGGGCGCAAGCCGCTGCTGATCCTCAGCGTCGGCTTCATCGGCCTGTTTTCGGTGGCCAGCGCCTTCGCCTGGTCAGTGCCGTCGATCACGGCGATGCGCTTCCTGACCGGGATCGGCATCGGCGGCGCCATGCCGGTGACGGTGGCGCTGACCTCCGACTACAGCCCGTTGAGCCGGCGCGGCACGCTGATCATGCTGATGTTCTGCGGCAATACGCTCGGCGGCTTCCTCGGCGGCCAGCTCGTCGCGCAGATTCTGCCGATCTTCGGCTGGCAGAGCATCTTCCTTGCCGGCGGCATCCCACCCTTGGTGCTGATCCCGTTCCTGATGTTTTATCTGCCGGAATCGCCGCGCTTCCTGATCGCGCATCGCGCCGACGCCGAGGTGACGAAACGCATCCTCGTCCGGCTCAATGTCAGCGCGCAGGCGGCTGCGACAAAACTGGTCGACGTCGCCAAGGGCAATCCGGTCGGCCAGCTGTTCACTGGCGGGCTGGCGCTCGTCACGGTCCTATTGTGGGTCGCCTTCTTCGCCAACCTGCTCAACATGTACCTGTTCAGCTATTGGATGCCGACCGTGCTGAACCTGTCCGGCTTCAAGCCGGAGACCGCGGTGTTCTATGCCAGCATGTTTCAGCTCGGCGGCATCCTGTCCTGCCTGCTGCTCGGCCCGCTGATGGACCGTTTTGGTGCAGCACGGGTGCTCGCGCTCAGCTTCGCTTCCGGCGTCGTGTTCGTGTTGCTGATCGGACTCACCAGCCTGCCGGCGCCCTGGATCATGCTGCCGATCCTCGGCGCGGGCGGCGCGATGATCGGAAGCCAGCTCGGCGCCAACGCCATGGCAGCGGCCGCCTACCCGGCGCGCATCCGCTCCACCGGCGTCGGCTGGGCGCTGGGGGTTGGACGACTCGGCGGCATCGCCGGCCCCGCGATCGGCGGCGGCCTGCTGGCGCTCGGCCTGCCGCCGAACCAGATCTTCCTCTGCGCCTGCGGACCGGCACTGATCGCCGCCTGTGCCACGGCGTTCCTGATCGTGAAGGCCGCGCGCGACCGCGATGTCGTGGTCGCGGCGGCGCAGACGCGAGCCGTCTAACATAACGGGTGCAAGATGGAGTTTTCCGGCAAGACGGCGTTCGTCACCGGCGCCGCCAACGGCATCGGGCTCGGCCTCTGCCGGGCGCTGGCGCGAAGCGGCGTCAACCTGGCCATGAGCGACATCGAGGCCGCGCAGCTCGAGGCGGCCCGGCGCGAGCTTTCGAGCTTCAACGTGCGCACCCGCGCGATCCCGCTCGACGTCTCCGACGCCGATGCGTTCGCCCGCGCGGCAGACGAGGCGGAAGCCGAATTCGGCAACATCCATTTCCTGTGCAACAATGCCGGCATCACCATGAAGCCGGCACCGCTTTGGGAGATCACGCCGCAGCAATGGGAGTGGATCATCGGCGTCAACGTCCATGGCGTGATCAACGGCATCCGTGCGCTGGTGCCGCGGATGAAGGCGCATGGCGAGGCAGGTCACATCGTCAACACGGCCTCCATCGGCGGCTTGCAGGTCAATCCGAAATTGCGCAACGGCGCCTATGCGATGACAAAATATGCCGTGGTCGCCGCCTCCGAGGCGCTGGCGCTCGATCTGGAAGGCTCCCATCTCGGCGTCTCCGTGCTGTGCCCGGCGATCGTCGCCACCACGCTCTATGCATCGGCGCAGCGCCGCCCGGAGCGTCTCGGCGGTCCCTTCGGGCGGCCATCACCGGAGTACGCGAAGGCCTTCCACGCCGTCGGCATACCGCCTGATGACGTCGGCCGGCGCGTGCTCGACGCGGTGGCGCGCAACGAGTTCTTCATCTTCACCCATGCGGAGCCGCGCGAATGGATCGAAGCGCGGCATCAGCGATTGATGGCCGGCTTCGACGCGCTGGATCGCTATCAGGCCCGCAAGGACGGAGAGTAGCGCGCGATCAGGTACGGTCTGGCGGCAACGGCAGTACGTTCCCTCCCCCCTTGCGGGGGAGGGTTAGGGAGGGGGGTGCCACACGACGCGCTCGACGTTGCTGGCAAAGAAAGCTTTTTCCTCGGTTCGGATGCATCGAGTTTGCGGCTATCCCCCCGACCCTCCCCCGCAAGGGGGGAGGGAGCGCATCTTCGATGCCGTCCCAGCTCACCCATCTCTCGAACGGCTTCAATCTCCAGCATTCGCGAATCGCGCGAGCCGCGCGTTTTCGGCACGGAAGGCGGCCAGAATCTTTGCAAGGTTCTTCTCGATCCGCTCCTGCGGGCCGGCGACGCCGATAGCGAGCCGGCGATGACCCGCCGGCGTCGGCACCATCATGCCCACCACGCCGACGCCCCGCGTCACCATGCCGCGCGACAGGCAATAGCCGTCGCGGCGCACCTGGGCGATACCGCTCTTGAGCCGAGACAACGAGGAAACGCCGCGCTCGATCTTGTTCTGCCGGACCGTGCGTCGATGGATGCGAACGATCTCCTTGTCGCGCAGTTCGGCGAGCAACGGCCAGCCGAGGCCGGAATGCACCAGCAGCACGCGCGAGCCGACATGGGTGAAATATTGCAAAGGCTGGCGCGCGCGCAGGATGTCGACGATCTCGACATAGATGTCGGTCGGCGTGCCGAGCAGGATGGTCTCGCCGAGCTTGCGGCCGACGCGCCGCACCGCGTCCTGGATCGGGCCGCCCTCGTAGCTCGCGGGCGTCACCCAGCTTGCGAGCTGCGCCAGCCGCGGCGTCGGCAGGTAGGCGCGCGAGGCGCTTTCGAACGAGAGGTAGTTCATCTGCGCCATGGTCTTCAGCAGCGCCGCCGCGCTCGAGGTCGGCATGCCCAGCGCGTCGACCACGTCCTTGAGACGCAGCGGACATTGCCGGGCGCGGAACAGCTCCAGAATATCGAACACCCGGCGCGCCGATTTGATCAGGCCGTCGGACATGCGGCGCTAGAGCTTTTTCCGTTCCGATGGAATCGGAACGGAAGCTCTAGCTCCTTTGTTTTGACGCGTTTTCTTCACGCGAACCGGTATCCACTTCGCTCGAAAACGCTCTAAGGCGCGTAGTTCCGCGCGAGCGGCAGTGCCTCGCGGGCGAAAATCTCGACCGAACGCTGCACCTCCTCGTGGCTGAGATCGCCGAACGAGAACTGCGTGATGAGATAATTCGTGCCGGCCTCCTGCATGATGCGATGGATCTGGTCCGCGATCCGGCCCGGCGAACCCACGATGGCGCCGCCGTTCTGCACCAGCGTATCAAAATCCTCCGGCAGGCGGACGAAGCGCGGCTGGGTGCCGTGCAGCTTCCACGGCTTCATGAAGCTCCTGTAGAACTGCGGCCAGGCGCGGCGGCCGAGCGCCATCGCCTCCTGCTCGCTGTCGGCTGCGAGCGCGAAGCGGTTGATGCCGAGCAGCGGCAGCGCCTCGGGTGCACGGCCCAGGGCCGCCCATTCGGCGCGGTAGCGGTCGGTGATCTCGCGCACCCGGGCAAGCGGCCCGCCGCAGACGATGTTGATCGCATGCTGCGCCGGCCAGGCCGCGCCCTCGGGAACCGGCACCGCGTACCAGAGCGGCGGATGCGGCAACTGCGCCGGCCTGACGTCGACCGGCACCTTGGCGAACTGATAATACTTGCCGGAAAAATTCACCTCGTCCTGCGTCAGGGCCTGCATGATCACCTGATAGGCCTCGACATACATCGCCGGTGCCGCCTCCGCATCGACGCCGAAATAGTTCAATTCATGCGGCGAGGCGCCGCGCCCGATGCCGATCTCGACGCGGCCGCGGCTCAAATGATCGAGCATGCAGATTTCTTCCGCCAGCCGCAGCGGGTGATGCGCCGGCAGCACATAGACCAGCGCGCCGAGGCGCAGCCGCCGCGTGCGTTGTGCCGCGGCGGCCAGGAACACGCTCGGCGACGGCGTCAGGTTGAGCGGCGTCGAATGGTGCTCGCTCATGTGATAGGTGCGGAAACCGCTTCGGTCGTAAAGCTCGAGGAGCTGGAGACGCTTCTCGTACTGCTCGGTGAGCGGATAAGGGCCGTGGTCGTTCTGATCGAAAATGCCGAACTGCATGGTCTCTCCTGCACAACGCCAGAACGGAGCCGACAACCGCCGGCCTCCGAAATCGCCTTGGCCACCGTCTTGCGGTCGAGCGTTTCCCTGCGCTTCCATCATCTCTTGTCTTCAACGCCAACGAACATGGCAAAGGCACGGTGGTCAAGGCCACAGGTTCCGGCGGATGACATGCGCCTGGACCATCTGGCGCGTGCGAATTCGCAAACTCCACGTATTTGCAACCTTGCCGGCAGGCTTTCCCTCATGGCAAATGCCGTCAAATCGCCCTACCTTGGATCGATGGTCGGGGCGCGGCGGCACAAACTGCGATCCAAATGATCAAATGCCTGGCATTTTCGTTTCTGATGACGCTGATGGCCGCTTCCGGGCTGCCCTACGCGACGCAGCGCCTTGGTGACAATCTGATCGCCGTCGGGCTGGACGATGATCCTCGCGCGGCGACCGCGCCGATAGCGACACCGTCCCCCGACGCATCAGCCTCGGGCGACACCTCCTGTAGCAGCGTCACCTTCACGCGAAGCCTGAAATATGGCGGTGACGCCATGAACGTTCTCGACGCCGCGAGCGCGCAGACCACGCCGGGCGCCAAGCGTCCGGTGGTGGTGTTCATCACGGGCGACAGCTTTGCGGGAAGCGGCGACAGCCCTGCGGTGAAGCCGCTGGTCGAGCAGGCCATGTGTTTTGCGGCAAGCAACGGGCTCGTCGCCTTCGATATCTCGTACCGGCTTGCGCCGGCGGCGACCTGGCCGGCGGGAACGAAGGACGTGTCCGCGGCGATTTCCTGGGTCCATGAAAACGCCGATCTGTTCGGCGGCAACGCACAGGAGATCATTCCGATCGGCTACGGCACCGGCGCCTTTCACTTGGCGAGCTTCCTTGCCCACAAGGAATTCCAGGAGCGGGACGACCATGTCGCCGGCGCGGTGCTGGTGTCGGGCATCTACCGCCCGACCGCGAATGCGGACGAAGGCCAGCGCGCCTATTTCGGCGCGGACACCGGCACCTATGACAGCCGGTCGGCGGTCCCCGGCCTCGTTGCGGTCGAGGAGCCGATCGTGCTCGCCTGGTCGTCGGCAGACGCGCCGAACCTGATCATGCAAGGCGAGAAGCTGAACGAGCAGCTCTGCAAGGCCGGACATTGTCCGCGCACGGTGGTGCTGACCGGACCCGGCAGCCCGGCCTCGGTGTTCGATCTCGACGGCACCAGCGGCAACCTGCATGAGCGTCTGCGCCAGCTCATCGGCCAGATCGACGCGCGGGGGCTGCCGTAGGGCAATCATTGCGGCGCGATCGGCACGCGGGACGCGCCGATCGACGGAGCTCACGCCGCCTTGCTCGCGCGCAGGCGGTCCAGCACCGGCAGCAGTTCGGACGGATCGGGGCGGTGGGTGTAGTCGGGGTTCACCTCCGCATAGACGATGACGCCGTCGCTGCCGATCACGCCCCTCGGCAAAAGTCCACGCGCTGGTTGATTATCTCGCCGCTGAGCTGAAATAGGCATCTTTCTCCACAGCTGACCCAGCGACGCTATCGATCGAACAGGTCTCCCTGGACCGCCGGCTCCGCGGGATAAACCAGGACGCCCGCTGCCTGCGCCCGCGCCGCATCCGTCATCGCGGCCGCTTCGACATGTCCGGGGCCGAGCACGTGGAACACCGTCTCGCCGGCGGCCAGCAGATAGTCGGTGATGATGCGGCGGTGGCAGCGCCACCAGACCGTCTCCGCGCACATGATGGCGCAGCATTGCTTTTGCCCGAGCGCGCGCAGATGCGCCAGGCCCCCGCGAAAGCGATCGCTCATCGCGTAATCGGCATAGTTGTGAAAGCTGTCGTTCTGCCAGAAGGCGTTGACGTCGGGCGCCACCGTGCGCTCGCGGCCGCGCAGGCCGCCGAGCGAAGCGAGGTGCTCGTATCCGATGCCGGACGGCGCGAGCGTTTGCGGCAGGCTGTCGCGGTTGTATTGCGGATTGGTGCGCGAGCGCGGCACGGTGCGAACGTCGACGAGGTGGGTCACGTCAACGCTGTGCAGCAGCTCGATGAAGTCGCCGATGGCGCGGGTCCCATGGCCAATGGAGTAGAATGGATGCGCCATCTGCGAAGCATTTCCGTGCGTCTATGCGCGAGCTTCGTCGCCGGTCAGCGTCCCAGGCGCCGCAGCGCGCGGGCCTTGTGCAAGGCGACGTGATCGGTCGTGTCGCTCTTGATCTCATATTGCGGGTCGTCAGGACCAGCGTGGTGGACATAACCTTTGTAGGTTACGTCCTTGGTGTGCACCCGCAGAATCCGGCCGCGCAGCCGCCCGGCCTCGGAATTCCAGCTTACGTGATCGCCGACCTTGAACGATCCTGTCATGACCCAAGTCCCGCGCAAGAACGATTCCATGCCCTGAACATGATAACGGCAAGACGGCCCTGCGGTTGCATCCGGCCTCAAGGTGGCGGAACTCGCGCTCGAAACAACGCGCTGTTCACTCCCCCTGCGTCGCCGCGCCGAGCGCGACGATGCCGGCGCGCTTGCGCTCATTGGCCTTGAAGGCACGGTAGCGGACGAGCTGCATGTCGGCGATCACGCCGACCAGGATCACGCCGCCCATCACCGCGAAGTTCAGCGAGCTCGGGATGCCCAGGAGATTCACGAGGTTCTGCAGCACCTGTAACAGGATCGCGCCCAGCACGATGCCGAGCACCGAGCCCTCGCCGCCGCGCAGCGAGCAGCCGCCGAGCACGGCGGCTGCGATCGCATAGAGCTCGTAGAAATTGCCGTGCGAGGCCGGCGAGATCGAACGGGTGTACATCGCGAGGTAGATCGCGGAAATGCCGGCGAGCCCACCACTGATCACATAGGCTGCGGTGACGATCGCGCGGGTCCGGATGCCGGAATAGCGCGCCGCCTCCTCGTTCTTGCCGACCGCGAACAGGTAGCGGCCGAACACCGAGCGATGCAGCACCACGCCCATGATCAGCGCGACCACGACGAAGGCGATGAAGCTGTTTGGAATGCCGACGAAGCCGCCCTCGACCGCGAAGGAGCGCCCGGTGGTGAGACGCTCGAGCGTCGGAAAGCTCTGGCCGAACTCGAAGCCCGCCGTGCCGTCGTCGGTGTACCAGCGCGCCACGCCGCGATAGATCAGGAGGCCGCACAGGGTCACGACGAAGGGCTGCATCCGCACCCGGGTGACGAGGAGGCCGTGGATCAGGCCGAGGATGACGCCGGCCATGATGATCAGCAGCACCGCGACCGGCCAGGGCAGGCCGTAGGCCACCAGCAGGTTGATGAAGATGACGCCGAGCAGTGCGAAGATCGATCCGACCGACAGGTCGATGCCGCCGGTGATGATGACGAATCCCTCGCCAAGCGAGAACAGGCCGAACAGCCCGACCAGGTTCGCCGTGTTGGCGAGATTGATGCCCGACAGGAAGCGCGGGTTCAGGAAGGCGACGACGGCGCCGACCACCAGGATCAGAAGCAGCAGGCCCAGATCTTTCTTCAACATCGTCCGTCCTCAATTCAAGGTCTTGCCGACCGCGAGCTGCAGCACGTTGTGCTCGCTGAAGCGGTCGCGTTCAAGGAAGCCGGATATCGTGCCTTCATGCATCACCGCCATGCGGTCGGACACACCGATCACCTCCTCCATGTCGCTGGAGATCATCAGCACCGCGACGCCGGCATCCGCAAGCGCGCGCATCAGCGCATAGATCTCGCTCTTGGCGCCGACATCGATGCCGCGGGTGGGCTCGTCGAAGATGATGACGCGCGGCTTCATCGACAGCCATTTCGCCAGCACGATCTTCTGCTGATTGCCGCCTGACAGCGTGCCCGCCTCGGTCGCGACGTCATAGGCCTTGATGTTGAGGCGTTGCCGTTGCGCCTCGGCATTTCCGGCCTCGGCGATCGGGCTGATCAACGATCCCGTCGCATAGCTCTTCAGGTCCGGCAGCGAGATGTTCTCGGTCAGCGAGAATTCGAGATGCAGCCCGGCGCGCTTGCGGTCCTCCGGCACCAGATAGAGTCCGCGCGCGATCGCATCGCGCGGCTCGGCGATCGCAGCGGCCTTGCCGTCGATCCTCAGCGTGCCCGACAGCGGCCGGTCGATCCCGAATGCCGCGCAGGCGAGCTCGGTGCGGCCGGCGCCGATCAACCCCGCGAGCCCGAGTATTTCTCCGCGCCGCAAGGTCAGGCTGACCGGATGGTCGGGAAAGGCGGAAGTGCGAAAATCCTCGATCTCGAGCACCGGCGCGCCGGGTGCCGTCTTCGGCGGGATATAGAGCGATTTCAGGTCGCGCCCGATCATCAGGCGGATCATCGCCTCCGGCTTGATCCGCTCGCCGTCGAGCGCGCCCACCACCCTGCCGTCGCGCAGCACGACGACGCGGTCGGCGCAGGCCTTCACCTCGTTCAGGCGGTGCGAGATGAAGATGATGCTGACGCCGTCGCGCCTGAGCTCGTGCAGCACCGTGAGCAGCCGCTCGGTCTCGGTCAAGGTGAGGCTGGAGGTCGGCTCGTCCATGATGACGAGGCGCGCATCGAGCGACAGCGCCTTGGCGATTTCGAGGAGCTGCTGCTGGGCGAGCGACAGCTCGGCGACGGGCGTGTCCGGGGTGAAGTCGGCGCCCAGCCGATCGAGCAGCGGCTGCACCTTGCGCTTGATCGCCTTGCGATCGATCAGCCGCAGCGGTCCGCCATAGAGCGGCTCGCGGCCGATCAGCACGTTGGCGCCGACGTCGAGATTGTCGAACAGATTGAGCTCCTGGTGAACGAAGGCGATGCCGCTCGTGATGGCGTCGTTGACCGAGAAGGCCGCGCGATCCCGCCCGTCCACCCGGATCGTGCCTGCGGTCGGCTCGACGACGCCGCCCAGCACTTTCATCAGGGTCGACTTGCCGGCGCCGTTCTCGCCGATCAGGCCGACGATCTCGCCGCGGCAAACGGACAGGCTGACGCCATCCAGCGCGACGACGCCGGGATAGGTCTTGCTGATCCCGTTGAGCTCAAGGAAGGGAGCGGCGTCTTCACTCATGGGCGGCGACTGGGCGGGTTAGATTCCAACACGAGAACGAACCAGAGATCGGTCCGGCTTGCAATGCGGCGATAGGCGGCCACATGACAACAACGGGCCGATGCGCAAGCCACGCATCGGCCCGTAAGCTTCGATGGCCCCAGCTCGGCGCAGCCTCAGCTCTTGCCCTGCCGCTTCTTCAGCTCGGCCCAGAACGCATCGACGTTGTCCTTCTCGATGATCTTGGTCGGGACGATCAGGAGCTTGTTGGCGGGCACCCAGGACTTGTCGCCTTCGAGGTACTTCGCCATGTCCTTCATGCCCTGATAGCCCCACTCGTAGGGCTGCTGCACGACGGTGCCGACGATCGACCCTTCCTTGACGCCGCCGAGCGTGATCGGATCCTCGTCGAAGCCGATG
>NZ_JAFAVV010000899.1 GCF_019242285.1 Bradyrhizobium sp. | reverse complement strand
GGCTGGAGCCATCGGATGACGCTGGTGCCCGATCACGGCATCGCGATCGCCGTGCTGACCAACCACAGTCCGAACGACGTTCCGCAGACGCTGACCTTGTACATCATCGACCGGTTGCGTGGTCGCGAGGCCGTCGACTGGCGCGCGCGTTTTGGCAAGCAGCGTGACGATTTCCTCGCCCATATCGAGGCGGACAAGGATGCGCGGGAGGCAGCGCGTCGCAAGGACACGCCCCCCGCGCACGCGCTCGCGGAATATGCCGCCGACTACGAGCATCCGGCCTATGGGGTGATGTCGATCGGGGAGCAGGACGGCGCCTTGCAATGGTCGTGGCGCGGCATGGCCGCAACGATGACGCATCGTCACTTCGAGACATTCGAGTTGCCGGCGCCGCCCGATCGCCTGTTGCCGGATCATCTTCCCATCACTTTCCTGACCGATCGCGATGGCAACATCGTCAGCCTGTCGGCGCCGTTCGAGCCGATGGTGAAGGACATCGTGTTCACCCGGTTGGCGGCCGGCGACTGCACCGATCCGGCATTCCGCGCATGTTGCGTCGGCCGTTTCAGCGGAAGCGCCGAACATCGCGTCACGTTGGACGAGCAAGGCGGCCTCGTCCTGAAGTCGGACAATCAGCCGGCCTATCGCCTCGAACCATTGCAAGCTCGACGCTTCCGTATTGTCGAGCTCGAGGGTTTCGTTGTCGAATTTGGTGGCGAGGCGAAGAGCGTCACGCAGATCATCCTGCATCAGCCGGTTGGGACGTTCGTCGCGGACCGCGTGGAGGATGACAGGCCGGAGCAGCTCGATCGGTCCTAGGACGCGTTTGCTGCGGACGGTTGGCGGGCATCGCGTCGACGAAACGTCTCGGCGCGAGATGTTACAATATAACAGTGGCCGCCAAAGCGCCGCGCTTTGTCAATGCGGCTAAACGAAAAAAGATTGGCAGGGCGTACTCCCTTGAACGTATTGCGCGGACAGTGACGCCCACCACATTCCCGCCCCGCAATTCTTGGGTACAGGCCCGGCTTCCGGGCCGCCCGGTTGCGAATTGTGGAGATGGAATATGGACTTCAATGGATTTCTCGGTGGCTCCGGCTGGACCCAGCCGGCCCTCTGGGCGGCGGCGTTGGTCGCCGTGATCATCCTGGTGCGTGCCTCCAACATCTTTCGCTACATCCCGAACAACCAGGTCGGCATCGTCGAGAAGTTGTGGTCGGCGAGAGGCTCGATCGACGGCGGCTTCATCGCGCTGAACGGCGAGGCCGGCTTTGAGCCGGAGGTGCTGCGCGGCGGCCTGCACGTGTTCTTCCCCTTCATGTACCGGATCCACAGGTCGGATCTGGTCACGGTCGGGCAGGGCAAGATCGCCTATGTGTTCGCGCGCGACGGCGCGCCGCTCGGCCCCTCGCAGGTGCTCGGCGCCAACGACACCGAGGACAAGTCGGACTTCCAGAACGCGCGGCGGTTTCTGCTCGGCGGCGGCCAGAAGGGGCCGCAACGGAAAATTCTGCGCGAGGGCACCTACGCGATCAACACCACGCAGTTCGCGATCATCACCGACGATCGCGTCTACGGCCATGCCCTGAGCCAGCAGGAGCGCGGCGTGCTGGAGGGCATGCAGCTCACGATCTCCGAGCGCTGGGGCTTTTCGCCTTTCGTGCTCGCGACCGAGCATGACCTGGTCGGCATCGTCACCGTGCATGACGGCCCGTCGCTGCCTCCGGGCGAGATCATCGCGCCCGAAGTCGGGATCGATCTGCGCCGTGCGGAGACCTTCCACAACAACTTCCAGGAGCCCGAGAAATTCCTGAAAGCGGGCGGCTATCGCGGCCGGCAGTTGCAGATCATCGTCGAAGGCACCTGGTACATCAACCGCCTGTTCGCCACCGTCGAGGCGGTGCCGAAGACGGTGATCCCGGTCGGCAATGTCGGCGTCGTGATCTTCTATACCGGACCCCGGACCGATGACGTCTCCGGCGAGCAGTATCGTCACGGCGAGCTCGTGCTCAACGGCAGCCGCGGCGTCTGGAAGGACCCGCTGCTGCCCGGCAAATACGCCTTCAACACCTATGCCGGCAAGATCGAGATCATCCCGACCGTCAACTTCATCCTGAAATGGGTGCGCGGCGAGGTCGGCGCGATGAAGCTCGACGAGAACCTGTCGGAGATCTCGCTGATCACCAAGGACGCGTTCGAGCCGACGCTGCCGCTCTCGGTGGTGATGCACATCGACTACAAGAAGGCGCCGATGATCATCCAGCGCTTCGGCGACGTGAAGAAGCTGGTCGAGCAGACGCTCGATCCGATGGTCTCCGCCTTCTTCAAGAACATCGCGCAGAAGATGACGCTGATCGAGCTGTTGCAGAACCGCGCCGCGATCCAGGAGGAATCCGCGCAGCAGATGAAGGCGAAGTTCGAGAACTATTCGCTCGATCTCCAGGAGGTTCTGATCGGCACGCCGCGCGCGCCGGTGGGCGACCATACGATCGAGAATATCCTGATCCAGCTCCGCTCGCGCCAGGTCGCACGCGAGCAGATCGAGACTTTCCAGGAGCAGGAGAAGGCCGCAATCCAGGAGCGCGCGCTGAACGAGGCCAAGGCCACGGCCGCAGCGCAGATCGCGCTGACGCAGTCGCTCATCGAGGTCAAGGTCAAGGAGAACGAGGGCGCCGCGGCGCTGGCGCGTGCGCTGAAGGATGCCGAGACGCGCAAGGTGACGGCGGCGGCCGTCGGCGAGCAGTCGCGGCTCGAGGGCCAGGGCGAGGCCGA
>NZ_JAFAVV010000792.1 GCF_019242285.1 Bradyrhizobium sp. | reverse complement strand
CCTGTCGGCAACCGTCGGCGAGCAGATCGCGGCGCTGAAGCGGGTCGCCGGCGAGAAGGTTGCGGCGCGGATCAAGCGCGAGCCCGACCCCTTCATCATGAGCATCGTCGACGGCTGGCCGCGGAACTTCGAAGCCAGGCGGGCGCGGGCGCTCGGCTTCACGACGGCCGAGACGTCCTTCGACGACATCATTCGCATTCACATCGAGGACGAGTTGAATGGCTCGTTCGTCAATTGAACCGTTGTTGCAGCCATCGGGAGTAGAGCCATGACAGCCAGCATCGTCGGATGGGCCCACACGCCGTTCGGCAAGTTCGATGCCGAGACCGTCGAGAGCCTCGTGGTCAAGGTCGCCAATGATGCGCTGGCGGATGCCGGCATTGCGGCATCCGACGTCGACGAGATCGTGCTCGGGCATTTCAACGCCGGATTCTCGCCGCAGGATTTCACCGCCTCGCTGGTGCTGCAGGCCGATCCCGCGCTGCGCTTCAAGCCGGCGACGCGGGTCGAGAATGCCTGCGCCACGGGCTCGGCCGCCGTGCACCAGGGCATCCGGGCGATCGCCTGCGGGGCGGCGAAGATCGTGCTGGTGGTCGGGGTCGAGCAGATGACGCGGACGCCGTCGGCCGAGATCGGCCGCAACCTGTTGAAGGCGTCCTATCTGCCGGAGGACGGCGACACCGTCGGCGGCTTCGCCGGCGTGTTCGGCAAGATCGCGCAGGGCTATTTCCAGCAATATGGCGACCAGTCCGACGCGCTGGCGATGATCGCGGCGAAGAACCACAGGAACGGCGTCGCCAATCCCTACGCCCAGATGCGCAAGAATTTCGGCTTCGACTTCTGCCGCGCGGAGAGCGAGAAGAACCCGTATGTCGCCGGGCCTTTGAAGCGCACCGACTGCTCGCTGGTCTCCGACGGCGCCGCCGCGCTGGTACTGACGGATTCAGAGACCGCCAAGGGCATGGGCAAGGCCGTCAACATCCGCGCCACCGCCCACGCGCAGGACTTCTTGCCGATGTCGAAGCGCGACATCCTGCAGTTCGAGGGCTGCACGGTCGCGTGGCAGCGCGCGCTGGAGCAGGCCGGCGTTGCGCTTTCCGATCTCTCCTTCGTCGAAACCCACGACTGCTTCACCGTCGCCGAATTGATCGAATACGAGGCGATGGGCCTGACGCCGAAGGGGCAGGGCGCCCGCGCGATCCTGGAAGGCTGGACGCAGAAGGACGGCAAGCTGCCGGTCAATCCGTCCGGCGGATTGAAGGCGAAAGGCCATCCGATCGGCGCGACCGGCGTCTCCATGCATGTGATGACCGCGATGCAGCTCGCCGGCCAGGCGCCCGAAGGCATGCAGCTCAACGGCCCAAAACTCGGCGGCATCTTCAACATGGGCGGCGCCGCCGTCGCCAACTACGTCTCGATCCTGGAGCCGGTGAAGTAGCCCCGCGAAGAAAGCGTAGGGTGGGCTAAGGCGCGCCAGCGCCGTGCCCACCGTCTTTCGCAACACGGTGGGCACGCTTCGCTTAGTCGTACTGAGTCACAAGAAGACTCAAGCCATTGAATCGACTCGTCTTTGTGCAAACATGGTCGTTCCAAAAAGCGAAAGGATTTCAACGAGAGCACCACACATGTGACTTAGTACGATTAGCCCACCCTACGAGCTACGCAGCCGTTACGCCGCTCGCACGATAGCGGGCACCGCGCCCTTGCCACGCACTTCCGCTTCCTCGAACTCTGCCGCGAGAATTGCGCGGTCGAGCGCGGCGCGCAGCTCCTTCGCCGTCTCCAGCGTCAGCTCGATCCCGGCGCGTGCGCCGGGCTCGAGGGCCGTGTTGATGAAATCGAGGGTGATGACGTCGCCGAGATTGGCATGGCGGGCGTGGTCATAGGCCACCACCGCATGCGACAGCACGAACCATTCGCCGGCGCGCTTGGCCATCCCTTCGGCGCCGACGACTTCGATGATCGATGTACACATGCCGCACGCCTCCTACTTCGCCAGATGCTTGCCGAAGAACGCGAACACCTTCCCCCAGGCGTCCATGCACTGCTCGGGCCGGTACAGCGGCCGGTGCCAATAGAAGAAGCCGTGGCCGGCGCCGTCATAGCGATGGAATTCGTAGGTCTTGCCGTGCTTCTTCAGCTCGGCCTCGTGCTGGTTCACCTGCTCGGGGCTCGGCGCGCGGTCGTCATTGCCGAAGATGCCGATCAGCGGACAGGAGAGATCCTTGGTCATGTCGATCGGCGCCGTCGGCGTCTTGGCGTTGAGCTCCTCCTTGCCCATCACCACCCGGCCGCCCCACAGCTCCGCGCAGGCATCGACGTCCTTCTTCTGGCAGGCATAGATGAAGGCGTGGCGCCCGCCGGAGCAGGAGCCGAAAACGCCGACCTTGCCGTTGTGTTCGCCCTGCGCGCGCATCCACTGCACGGCCGCCGCGGTGTCGCCGGCCATCTGGGAGTCGGCGATACCACCCTCGGCGCGCACCTTGGCGGCGACGTCGTCCGGGTTGCCCTCGCCCGCGCGCTCGTAGAGGTTGGCGCAGATCGCCATATAGCCATGATGCGCAAAGCGTCGCGTCGTCTCGATGTAAAGCTCGCTCCAGCCGGGGAGATGATGGATCAGCACCACGCCGGGGAAGGGGCCGTTGCCGGACGGCTTTGCCGTATAGGCCGTGATCGGGGTGCCCTGGTCGCCTTTCAGCGTGACGTTCTCGCAGGTCATGCCGCGATAGAATGACATCGTCTCTCTCCTCTTGCGTGACGGTCGGTGTGGCCGCGATGCGAATAGCCGCCCTCGATGACGGCCTCGCGTTCCACCGGTCGGGGGATCGTTGCGGCGGCAGTATTCGACAATCGCATCACGAGTGCAACACGGCGCCGCTCTCGCGCCGGTCACAAAC
>NZ_JAFAVV010000626.1 GCF_019242285.1 Bradyrhizobium sp. | reverse complement strand
TGAAAAAAAGAAACAGAAAAATCTGGTCGCGCGAGCTGGATGGCCCGAGCGTCTTGACTTGCCACGGCAATTTTTGTTTCAGGCGCGGAGGATATTCGCGTGTTCGGACAGGCCGGCGTGGCCGTGCCGCCCGAAAAACGCAGCGAGTCGCCCGACGGGCCGCGTCGTCTGCAGGAGCCTACGGTTGCTTCCCCGGCAGCCGACGGACTGTCCAATCATTGTCGATGCGTACCAGCACCGCATCACAATCCTGCTTCGGACAGGTCGTGTCAGCGGGATACGTCTCAGTGGAAAATGCGCGCAGCGCGACATGATCATTGTCGCCCCAGCGCTGAAGGTGCCATTCCAGAGGGGCGCCCTCGCTCTTGTGCTGCCACTCCAATGCCAGCGAACCGTTTGCGGCGGAGCCGACAGAAAGGTCGTATTCACCGCCATAAGCGTAGTCATTGTCGATGACGACGAACCTCGATCCGTCTGGCGAGAAATGCGGCTCACCCGGGAGACGGAGGACATTCCCGGTGCGGGCGCTGACAAGCTCGACAGCGCTGCCTTCATAATACTGAATCTCGATCGAATAGACGCGCGCCCAGGGATGATAACTGACGAGCCAATAGTGGATACAGTGTTGCGCGTCGTCGCTCTCGCATGCCTTGGGATCGCTCCGGTAGGTCTTCGACGTGCCGTCGTCGAGCTTCACCGTCAGCAGCTCTCCGTGCCGGCTTGCGAGCCCGCGGAGCTCACGCAAGCATGCGACCTCTCGCGCGCCAGCGTCAGCAGGTGCTCCGTCATCGAGCTCGGCACCGAGACAGGTTGCAGGAGGTGTTTTTGGAGCGGCCTGGGCTTGCGCTTGCTCGACCAATCCGAGCGACAACAGCACCAGCCATCCCAGCAAGCTGAGGTACGCCATACGAGAATCCCCCGGTCGCCCACTACCCGATCAACATAGAACAGATTCGACCGTAGTGCCGCTCGGCCTCTGGCGCAAGACAGCGTGCCGTTCACCGATCGTCAACGGCGTCGCCCGTACCCACCATGCGTCGTGCCGGGCCGTGAGGGAGCCTCATGACGAGGCCTGCGCGCGACAATGGTCGCGCCAGAACTGGCGATAGCCTTCCTCCACCCGCCGCGTGTAGGTGGCGCCATCGCCTGCGGCTGACGCCGCGACCATCGCCGGCAGGCTAACGCGCAGCGCCGCCAGGGCGGCGGGCATCGCCGCGAATTTTCGCGCGATCGCGAGATAGCTTTCGTCATCGTCGGCCACCCAATCGTCGAGCCCTACGGCGGTCACGATCGCGCCGCCGGCGCGGGAGGCCACGCTGTTGCCGAGCCTGGTGACGACGGGAACGCCGGCCTGCAGGGATTCCCAGGTCGAGACGCCGCCATTCTGCGGAAACGGATCGAGCGAGATGTCGATCCCGGCGAAGGCCGCGAGATGCTCCGGTCGCGAGGTGCTGCCCAGGCATTTGACGCGATCACGCGTCACACCAAGCGCGGCGAAGCGCGCGATCAGGCCGTCGCGCAGCAGGGCATCGTCGAGCGCGCCATTCTTGATGACGATCCTTGCGCCGTCCACCTCGCGCAGCAATCGTGACCACAAAGCCAGCACGGAATTGGAAATCTTGTCGATCCGGTTGAACACGCCGAAGGTGACATGGCCGTTGCGCAGCAGCGGCAACGTCGACGGTTGCAGGCCAGGGAGGGCCTCGGTGGTGATCACGCAGGGCAACTCGTGAATCTTCTCCGCAAACAAATGACGCACCGAGACCGGGATGTTGACCCGGTCGGCGAACAGATGGTCCATGGTCGGCAAGCCCGTGCCGGTCGCGCTGCCCCAGGCCGTGACCTGGACCGGGGCCGGCTTGCTTGCGAAGACAGTGAGCCGGTTGCCGGCGGAATGGCCGGCGAGATCGACGAGGATGTCGACGCGATCCGCCTGGATGCGATCGGCGAGTTCGTCATCCGAGAGCCGGGAGGCATCGACCCACTGGTCGACCAGTGCGCGGCATTGCTCGGTGACGTCATCGCGCAGCGGCGAGCAGGAATAGGCGATGATCTCGAAGGCCTCGTGGTCGTGATGCCGCAGCACCGGCATGAAACCGATCGCGGCCGAATGGCCCCTGAAATCCGAGGAGACATAGCCGACGACGATCCGCCTGTCGGGATCGAGGGTCGTGGGAGCGAGCTGCCTCTGCGGCAGCCGGGCTCCGATCGCATCCCACCAGAGCTTCCTCGCCGCCTGGTGGGCGGCAAAATCGGCCTCCGGCATGAAGTCCAGGGTGAAGATCCGGTTGACGATCGCTTCCTCGTAGTCCGGCTTGATCGAAAGCGACCGGTCGAAAAGGTCGATGGCGCCGGCCGCGTCGCCCTGCTTGGCATGGCAGAGCCCGAGCAGGCTCAGCGCGACGTGCGAATCCGGATTCTGCGCCAGCGTCCTGGTGCAAAGCGCGATGGCGCGGGCGACGTCGCCCGACAACAGCGCAATCTGGGCCTTGCCGTTCAAGGCTGCCTGGCTGTCGGAATCGAGCGCAAGCGTGCGATCATAGGCGGCTTCCGCCTGGCCGAGCAGGCCCATCTGCTGCAACAGCCGGCCGCGATGCGCATGGATCTCGGCCGCATTCGGCTGCAACGCCAGCGCCGCATCGAACGCGGCCTGCGCCGCGTCGAAGTGCCGGCGGTTGAGATGCACAATGCCCTTGCCGACGAGGGCCGCCGGCAGCCGCGGCTGCAACGACAGCGCCTTGGCAAAGCTCTGGTCGGCCTGGTCGGTGCGATCGAGCAGAAGCTCGGCCATGCCGCGATTGCAGAAGGCATCGGCATAATCCGGCTTCTGCCTGATGGCGCGGTCGTGCGCCTCGATCGCCTTGTCGTAGAGCCGCAGGCGCATCAGGGCATTGCCGAGATTGGTCCAGGCGGTCGGAAAGTTCGGCTTCAGCGCGACCGCCTTCTCCTGGCACTTCCGCGCCTCGTCGTTGCGCTTCAGCTTGTAGTGCGCCAGTCCAAGGTTGGAGTTCGCCTCAGCCGATCTCGGATCGACGCCGACGGCGCGGGCCAGCACCTTTTCGGCTTCATCGAAGCGTCCGCAATCGAGCTCGGATACGCCGAGCAAGTGCAGGGCATCGAAGTGATCGGTCAGGTCGTCGAGAATCCGGCCGCAGACCGCCTGCGCGTCGGCGTGCCGGCCCGCGCGATAGGCCGCGATCGCCGTCGGCAGCAGCATCTCCGCCTGCTTTCTGGCCTGCTTCTGCTGGCGTGCGCGCTGGAAGGCGCGTGAACCGACGTCGCTCAAATGACCATCCCCGTGGCAAGGTCCCTGATCGGAAGGAATAACAGAACCGCGTTGATTCGTGAGCGCTCAACCGTTCCGCTGAAATGCGGCAACGCGCCGAAGCAATTCGGCCTGGTACGCATCGACCTTTGCGGCGTCGCTATCGTCCGGGGCGAAGTCTGCAAACGAGGTTGCGGCGGGGCGAAATGGTCCATTGGTGATCTCGTGAACGATGAGGATGTCGCTGCGTACGATCAGTGTATGGAAGATGGGCTGCGACAACCGGTAATAGAACGGCCGCCCACGATCCGGTGCGCTCAGACCGACGACCCGGTCGATCTCGCCGTCGTCGTCGAAGATCACGATATCGGC